>JASHQD010000026.1 GCA_030037755.1 Terriglobia bacterium | reverse complement strand
GATCTCAACACGCTGATTCCACCCAATTCGCCGCTGTACCTGGTGAGCGCCGGCAGCATCACCGACAGTGGCGAAATCACCGGACAGGCATCGGATTCGAGCACCGGTGACACACCCGCGTTCCGGGCGATTCCCAGTTCGGGCTCGGGCTCGATCGGGTCAGCATCTGGCGTCCATGCTCACAGCGGCGAGACCCGACAGCAGGCGCCAATGCCTGAGAATCTCCGCCAAGCGCTGCTGCGGAGATTGGGACTCGAGCGGTGAAGAGGAGTGGCTAGTGGTTAGTGGCTAGTGGCTAGTGGCTAGACCCTGAGTTCTAGCCACTAACCGCTAGCCACTAGCCACTTCTCCCTATCCGCTGCCTCCGACCCACCCTCGTTTCTAGCCACTAGCCACTTCTTCATATCCGCCAATCTCTACCCTCCATCTGCTAAGCTTGAATCCGCCATGCAACCGATTTACGTCATCGCCACCGGCGGCACCATCGAGAAGGTCTACCACGAGCAGAGCGGCTCGGTTGCCAACATCGACAGCAAGATCGAGCGCTACTTCAAGCTGCTTCGCCTGCCCGATCTCAAGGTCGAGATCACGCACCTGATGAACAAAGACAGCCTGGAGATGAGCGAGGCCGATCGCCAGGTGGTGCTCGAAGTCGTGCGGCACAAGCTGCAGCGTCCGGCGCCGGTCGTGATCACGCATGGGACCGACACCATGGTCGAAACGGGCCTGCTGCTTCGGCAGAGTCTCGGCGAGTTGAAGGCGCCGATCATCCTCACCGGCGCGATGACGCCGCTCGGATTCGAAGGCAGCGACGGCTTGCAGAATCTCACCGAAAGCCTGCTGGCCGCGCGCCTGCTTCCGCCCGGCGTGTTCCTTGTCATGCATAACCAGGTCTTTCCGATCGATCGGGTCAGGAAGGACAAGGAGAATGCCCGGTTCGTGGTCCTTAGTCCTTAGTCATTGGTCATTGGTCCGTTGTCCGTAGCCTCTGTTCCTTGCCGATCAGGACAGCTCCTCACTCGAACCTGACGATGTGGCCGGGGACAAATGACTAAGGCCCAGAGACCAGGGACCAACGAGTTTTCAATCACTTAGCGGCGATTTGCAAAGGCCATCTGACGGATGCTACAGGACTTATGGGTTTCGGTGGGTTTGCTTATGGACCCAGTTTTCATGGAACTATCTGATACCAAAGCACTTGTGGGTTTGCTTATTCCACTTTTTTGCTAAAGTTTCTCTTCTTTCCTCCTGCTTTTACTCCCTCGCCGTCAGCCTCGCGATTCGATCCCGGTTGCATCGTTCTTTTTGGGGTCGATTTTGCTTTTTTTTGGGTATACGCGGGGAGCGTGGCATATCCAGGTGGGACAGTGTGGGTGAAATTGAGAAAAGTGAGACAATTTCTATTGCGCCTTATTTTCTGTGACTTATCCTGTGAAAATCTCTGTCGCGGCGTTGACTAGCTGGTCCCTTTTTCCGGTTTGCCCGCAAAAACAGGCAGCAAAGTCAGCATAAATATATACAGGACAGTGGCTTACGGCCATTCTGATGCGTAACTGAATCGTCTAGCCTTCGCGCGACGACGGCTGGTTTGAGGTTGGCACAAGATATATCGTATGATATATCTTGGAACAGATCGAAAGATCGTCAAAAGGAGGTAGTTTTTATGGATTACGGATGCGACAGACCTGGAGCCCGCGCTCGATTCCGGGCGTGGCGCAGGATGCATTCTGAGGAGGGTTTTATGCGGCGAGGCAGAGGATGGTGGGGCGGAAGGGAGTGGCCGGGCATGGGTCCGTGGGGACGCGGCTCGCGGTTCTTCGACACCGGTGAAGTCCGGCTGGCCATTCTGTCGCTCCTCGAAAGCGGCTCGAAACACGGATATCAACTAATCAAAGAAATGGAAGAGCGTTCCGGAGGCGTTTATCGGGCCAGCGCCGGCGCGGTCTATCCCAATCTTCAGCAACTCGAAGATGAAGGGCTGGTGACCTCAGAAACCCAGGACGGCAAGCGCGTCTATACGCTGACGGATGCAGGCCGGTCGGACCTGGAACGGGAGAAGGATCGGGTGAACCAGATCTGGAATCGCTCCCAGGAGTGGGGCGTGTGGGCGCCGGGACACGGGCCGGAAGGCGCGATGATCGCCACCACGGGCGCCATGGTGCTCAAGGCCGCCCTGCAGGCGGTGAAGCGCACGGGCGGCAATGCCGAGGACGCCACCAAAATCCGCGACATTCTGGATCGGGCGCGGCGGGAGATTGAGGCCATCAAGCCGGCTGACCGGTAGCCGGTTGTCGTAAATGCCGATTTTCGATTGTCGATTGATGGTTGGGAGTCGCCAGCCAGTTCGGAGTTGCTCAGTTCGAAGTTTGCAATCGACAATCGGCAATCGTCAATCGGCAATGGTCAGGCTCGGGCGTGAAACCGGAAGGCGTACTGATTGACTTCCACAAAGGGCTCCTTGAATCCCGCCGATTCCAGCCGGGCGCGGAATCCGTCGGGATCGACGGGCACCAGGGTGTCCCAGAGGTGGAGCACGCGCATGCCGAAACCGTCCCGGCTGTCGACGCCGGCGAAGACGCCACCTGGCTTCAGCGTCCGGCGGACTTCGCGCAGCAACCGGTCCTGCAGCTCCGGTGAGGGCACGTGATGCAGCATGGTGAACGAGACGGCGCCGGAGAATTGCGCGTCTTTCAAGGGCATGGACGTGGCATCGCCCATCACCACGGCGACGTTGCTGTTGCCGAGGCGCGCGCCGAGAGACTGAGCCAGCTTCGGGTCGATTTCGAGCGCCGTAAGATGAGCTGTGCGGGCGCGGAGCAAATCGGTGGTCAGGCCGGGTCCGGGGCCGACCTCGAGCACGTCATCGCCGAGCGAGACGTCGCTCAGCACCCACGGCACGATGATCGTGTCGAGCATTTTTGCCCAACGCGCCGAACGACAGAGATAGCGGTGAACCAGGTTCATGAGGAGGTCCTCGTCTTAGAAGTTGAGAGTCGAGAAGTTGAGAGTCAAGAAGTTGAAAGTCAAGAAGTCGAGAGCCAGGAGTCGACTCTCAACTCTAAACTTCTCAACTAACTCTCGACTGTCAACTTCCGAGCAAACGTCGAATCTCCTCGCGAAGGCGCTCGCCCTCCGTGTCGCCACTCTTGCGAAGACGCTCGGATTCCTGCAACTCGCTCTGCGCCTTGTTGATGTCGCCTGCCTGCCGGTAGACCTGGCCCAGACGGTAATGCGCCTCGGCCCATTGCGGATCGATGGTCACGGCGCGTTCGAATTCGGAAGCGGCCGGCTGCGGCTGGTTCTGCGACGCGAGTACGACGCCGAGTTCGAAGTGCGCCTCGGCCAGCGAGGGATCAAGGGAAATAGCCGAGCGCAGCAGTTGCTCGACCTTTGCCTCATCGACCCGATTTTGCCCGGCGGCCCGGCTTCGCCACAGGCAAAGACCGTAATAATACTGCGCGGGCGCGCTTGCGGGATGGCTGGAAGCGTAGGCGGCGACACGTTTCAGCACGTCGTCCGTGCTCGCCGGAGATGCCGAGTAAGCCTGCGCCAGAAAAAAGTATGCCTGAGGATTGCCGGGGCCGAGATCGACGGCTTTGCACAAGGCATCGATCGCCTGCGGGTAGAGTCCTCGCGAGTAGTCGGCGACGCCGAGACCCAGCAGCAGTCTTGCGGACCCGGGAAATTGGGCGACTCCCTGCTGGAATGCAACGGCGGCCTGCGCGTAATCGCCGCCGAGTAAAAGAGTGCTTCCCCGCTGAAAGGCGCTCGATTCAGCTCCGCCGGCAGCGCCATCAGTCTTGCCTGACGATGCCGATCCCAGTGTGCCGAGCGCCTGGCGGAGCTCGGAACCACGCGCCTGCGACTGGGACGAGTAGCCGCCCGCGTCCACGGAACCCGAGATTCCCCCGGGCTTCAGGTCGGTCGAATCCGAATAGTTCATGCCGGTGTCGATCGCGGCGGAAGCGTTGCTTTTCACACTCGCTGCCGACGAATCATCGGACTGGATCATCGACACAAACTCGCGAATCTGCGGCTGCCTGCTGCTCTGATTCTGCGGCGATTCACCGGAACGCGTTTGAGCATTCCGAGAAGAAGTCTGGTCGAAACGCTTCAGGCGCTCGGCCACTACCGCCGATTTCGCGGGCACCAGATCGCGGACCGTGTCCAGAAACCGATAGGGCAACGGATCGGCAGGTGCGATATCGCTGGCCTTGAGGAAAGCATCGACGGCGCCGTCGTCATCGCCGCGAGAATAGAGAGCGACGCCGAGACCAAGCTCGACGCGGGAAGATTTGGGATAGCGCTCGACACCTTCACGGAACACTTGCTCGGCGGATTCATAATCGGCGCGCAGCAACAGGTCGCAGCCCTTCGCGATGACGCTTTTTTCGGAATCCTCACCGGGGGCGGCCGCAGCCCGCAATTCACCAGCGGCCGCGGGCGGACCGGCAAGCGAGGGATATGCGGAGCCGGGGGCCGCACGGGCGGCGACGAAACTCAAGAGCAGAGCCAAAATGCCTTGAATCGCAGGTTTCATCGGGCATGCGCTGTAGCGGCGGTGTCCTCACCGCCGCGCTGCCATTCCGGATTCTTCGGCGGTGAGGACACCGCCGCTACAGCCCACGCCATTTTCATCCAGCTAAGAAATCTGGCTGACCAGCCCTTTGAGATCGATCGGGCTCGCGGACTCGGTGCCATGCGGCAGCGACGGCGAAATCGCCAAAGCCTCGCTGTGTCCTTCGAACCAGACCAGGAACGACGACTGCTCCGCCCCGGGCAGGCGCTGCTGATTCAGCCACGTGTAGTACGCGCCCATATCGGCGTCGATCAGCGATCCTTCAGTGTCGGAGACCTGCCGCTGATCGCCGCGATCCGCGATCAGTTCATTCATCGGACGCTGGCGCTGCCGCGGCGCGTAACGCGTGAATAAGGTCAGCGGCTGGGCGCGCCGCCACGCCTCGCGCGCGGTCCACTGCACAAAGATGGTGCTGAAGATTTGCGTGCCGGAGCCTTCGGTAAGCACGCTGATCTGGAATCGATTCAGGACCGCATCTGCCGGCGCGCCGCTCATCCCCAGCTCTTCGGGACGCATCTGGGCCATCATGGTGCGCAATGCTTCCGGTCCGCCGATGCCCGTCTCGATCGCATGCTGCATCTTGTCGAGCAACGTCGCGCGGACGGGTCCGAGCGCCCCATAAGAAACGGCAGCAATTCCGTGCTGGACCGGCTCCGGCGCGCCACCGTCGATATACCAGTGCGCGAACGGAATCGGGTGCGCGGCAGCGCGCGCGGCCACGGCGTCGAGCAGGACGCGCACGCCGTCCTCGGGCTTCACCTGGCTGAAGTAGACGCCCTGCTTGCGCATTTTGCGGAACAGCGGATAGTGGTTCTCGCCGACGCCCTGGCCGATCACCGCAATCCCGAGTCGCGCTTTCGGCAAAGGCTCCTTGGGGCGGGCGGCGTCCACTTTCTGGATGAAGTCCAGCGAGGCGGTGCGAAAGGCATCGATCTGGTGCGTCGCCCAGAGGTGGGCCGAGAGATCTTCCCCAAAGCGCGCCGGCTGATTCACCCAATCGTGATTCTGAAGCCCGGGCGAGAGCTTCAGCACCGCAAATCCTTCGAGTAGGCGCTGGCGCTCGGCTGCGGGCAGGGACTCAAGGTAGGCAAGCTGGCGATCGAGGTCCTGCCGCTCGGCGGGAAATTTCCAGTCGTAAATGATGATCTCTTTGAGCAGAAGCGGCACAAACACCGGCGGAAGCTGCTGCAGCAGCGCGATGTATCTCACCGCCAATTGCCGCGCTTCGGGTGGGTAGGACTGGAACTGTGCGGGTTGGAGGTCGCCCGGAAGCATACGAGCTACGTCACCTCGCTGAGCGGCTGGCCGCTGGAGAATCGAGCGTCGAAGCCGAGCAATGAACCGACGGTGGGAACGAGGTCCAGCGGCTGAATGGGACGGTCGACGACCACATTTTCGCGAACGCCCTGCCCGCACACCATCATCCAGGTGGTGCGCGAGAGCGTGTCGCCGGTGCGATGGTGCTGGAACCCGTTGCCGCTGGAGTCGAGGTCCGAGTCGCGGCCGAAATCCGGCAGGATAAACATCGTGGTCTTGCCGGCGTACTCCGGATTGCTTTCGACCGCCTTCCAGATTTCCGCACAGAGGCGGTCGGTGCGCTGGATCCCCTCAACGTAGAGCGAGAAGCAGCCCGCATGCGCCACGTCCATATCGTGGAGCGTGATCCAGAGCAGACTGGGAGCAAGCTGCCGCATCAACTCCTTGGCGACGTAGACCGAGAGTTCGTCCGGGCTCGCCAGGTTGCGCGCGTGCGAGGTGAAATCCGACACCGACATCTTCAGCAGATCCGCCAGCCGCGGCAACTCCACCTCGTTTCCGCTGATTTCCGGCGCGTAGAGAGGCGTTTCGTAGTTATCGCGCAGCAGATGCTGATACTCGAGATTGTTCCCGGACGAAAGCGCCGCCGACAGCAGGCGCTTGGGCAGCACCACGCCGGCGCCGTGGCCGTAGGATCGCTGGCCGCTTTCGCCGATGCGATTAAAACCGTTGCTGGGAGCGACCACCCAGGTATCGGTCGCCGGCCGGCTCAGGTCTCTGCGGAAGTATTCGAATATGGTTGGATGGTCGGGAGGCACGGCGGCGAAGTTGTTGAACGTCTCATAGACGCCGGTCGCGAGGCTGGCTGTGGCGACGTAGTGGCCGAGAATCCCGCGATTGACGACTTGGGTGAAGAAGGTGGATCGCGGGATGAGTTCGGTCAGGAGATGAGGAATATTCTCCTGGCCGTCCGGCATGAAGGTCTCTTCGTCGCGGGCGCCGCCGCCGAAGGTGACTACGAGCACTTTGCGTCCGCGCGGGGCGGCCAGCGCAGGCAGAGGAGCGAGCCCGAGGAGCGAGCCGGCCGCGGTGGCTCCGGTGGCGGCGCGCAGGAATTCGCGCCGACTCCAGGAAACTGTCTCGGCCGCCTCGCGAGGACTCAGGCGCGTTCGCAGTGACGAGTAGCGAGACGGCATTCGGACTTATTCCCCCTGGTTCCGGTCCGCGTGAAGTTCGAGCAGATGGATCAATGCGTTCGTCTGTTTTCGCTGTTCACCCAAATACTGTCGCTGCACCGCGTGAAGCTCCCGCGTAGCGGAGATAGTCTCTCGCAAAACCTTCGAAGTCTCAGCCATCAATTCCCTGAGATCATCCATTTCAGCTCTTCGTTGCGTCAGTGCTCTAATTATGGGACCCGGCCCTGGTCGGGTCAAGCGACTTGACCTAGCTAGACGGGACTGCCCGGAATCTGCGTCGATGAGACTACTTGTACCAGGAAGCCCATTGCACCAATGAAAAAAGAAGCGCAATCCCAGAGATAATCGTGCAATTCCGACATAAGCGAAAATTTGGGGACGTAACTTTGATGCGAAAGCGCCAGATAAGACAAGCCACAAATGTCACTGCAGTGATAGCGGACATCCACTTCCACTCGGTCGGGAATGTGAGGTCCATTATGCCGACACCTCCTGCAGATTCCAGATGTGACCCTAATCCGGGCCAGAAACATCACGAGTGTAAGAATGTCAGACGACCGGCCAGATTCTCCAGATTCCAATATTTGCGTGCGGCGCGAATCACGGTCCCGCCGATCCCGCCTTGGCAGAGTACACGAACTGCTTGATCTCCGACCGTTGTTTGTCGTCCGCCGCCAACTGCTGTTGATAAAGCCGCTGGTGAATATCGAACTCCTTCTGCGCCAGGTCCTGCTTCCCCAAATGAACGTAAGCCTGCCCCAGCCGGAAATGGGCGTCCGGAAGATCGGGAGAAAGTTTGAGCGCCTGGAGATACTCCGGAACAGCCTCGCTGTATTTTCGCCGCTCGGAGTAAACGTTTCCGAGCTGCAAATGCGCCTCGGCGAGTGACGGATCGAGGGCGACAGACTTGCGGAGCAACTGCTCGATCTGGTCGAGGTAGGCGGCGTCGGTGTCCCCGCGTTTTCCTTTCCACAGGCTCATGGCGTAGTCGAACGCGGCCTCGGCATCGTTCGGACGAAGTTCATAGAAGCGGCGGAAGCGCTGGATAACTTCGCCGGCCTGGTCCGGCGATTGATCGTAGGCTTTGCTCAGGAAGTAGTAGGCGTGGGCATCCGATGGGGCCAAATCCGTAGCCTTCATCAGGGCTTTCACGGCATCGTTATATTTGCCCTGAAGAAAGAGAGCCATCCCGAGACCCAGCGCCAGGCGCGCGGAATCTGGATAACGCGCGATGCCGGCGGAGAAAACCTCGACGGCCGGACCGGCAGTCTGGTGCAAGAGCATTTCGCCGCCCCAGTCGAACAGGTTCGACTCGCTCGGATCCATGTGCGCCGCCGCCTGATACTCGTTCGCGGCGGCGAGGTAGTCTCCCGACTGTTCCTCGACCTCCGCGAGCAGATCGTGCAACTCGGCAGTGTCCTTCTGCTTTGCAACGTCCAGGATTTCCTGGCGCGCTTCGTTCAGCCTTCCCAGCTTTTCGTACGCCAAGGCGAGGTTGTACCCGTTGTCGTACGAGGCAGGATCGGCTTTCTGCGCCCCTTCCAGATAAGGCACCGCGGCGGCGATCTGGCCCTGCGCCACGTAGAATTGGCCGAGGTTATGATTGGCGTCGTAGCTCCCAGGCTCCAGCTCGACCACTTTTTTGAACTCCGTCTCGGCCAGCGACGTCTTCCCCAGCCGGGCCAGATTTGTTGCCAGGTTGTTCCGGGCCGGACCCGAGTCGGGCTTCAGCCGCACAGCCTCCTGGAAAGCCGCGGTTGCTTTCTGGTCGCGCCCTTCGGCCGAATAGACGAGCCCCAGCAGTTCCTGAACGTCGAAGCTGCGAGGCAAATCGCGCTGAAGGGATTCGAGCTCCTGCTCGGCCGCGGCGTACTGTCCGGAGTTATAGTAAGTCAGCGCAGACTGAAATCGCCGCTCAGGCGTGTCGGCGGCCAGGCTGAGCGGAGCGCATCGAAAGGGCGCAAGAAGCAGAACTGCCGCTGGCCAAGCCCAAGCGGATGGTCGGGGGCGTCGCCGCATGAAGTATATCCTAGCAGCTTGCTGAAAAGGCGGCAGTGCTGTCATTAGAGGGCGGGCAGGATGCCCACGCTACTTACAGGAATCTTAAGGCTACAATCACCGATTTTCTCCGGAGCTCCCGAAGCCACTCGATCCGCACCGAGGCAGCAGAGAAATCGTCCGTGGTCTCCGTGGGGGAATTCTCTTTTGGTTGCGGCTCAGGCCCCGCCAGGTTGAACGCTCTCAGGAACAGGGACAACGCGAGAATAAGGATGGAGCCGCCGGGGCGCCACTTGAATCCCGCTGTCAGAGCCGCCTATACTGCTTTCAGTCCCTGGGGGAGACGGGTGAATTGAGAAGACGACGCCAAACCATGGCGATTCTCGCCTCTGCGGCCCTGTTGAGCGCGTCGCTTACTGCAATTTCGGACTGCGCTCCTTTGTGCGCAAATACTCCGTCGATGCCGCTGCGCGTGGAAGCCATGGCGATGCAGTGCGCCCGATGCGTTCCGCCGCGGCCTCTGAAAAATCGGCAGACGGATCAACGGCGCGGCGGGCAGCGCCCCTACAACTGTGGACAACACTGTCTCAGGCAGGCCATCGCCCGTAAAGTTTCAATCACGACGGCGCAAATCAGTGCGCACGTGTCGCACGAGCTTCTGGTCGTCAACAAGAGCTTCGCGCTCGACCCCGTCATTCCCGAGCTGGCGCCGGCACAGTCGGAATCGCACTCGCCGCCTCTCCAATCCGGACGCAGCATCTGCCGTCACACTTCCCTGCTCCGTATCTGAGCTTTCTCCTCTGTGCCGGCCTGAAGGCCCGCGCTACGCGGTCAAGTAGAATAACCGTGTCAATGCCACTGCATGACCGTTGATGGTCGACTGTGGACGGTTGACTTGTGACCTGTTTGATTCCGTCACCAAGCCAGGAGGACTTATGTCCGGCAACAGACGCCAATTCTTCCGCCGCGCCATGTTCGGATCGCTCGCCGCAAGTGCCACGCGCCTGCTCGGGGAATCCGAGCCGCAGCAGCACGCGCGCGCCGTCAAACACGCGGCGGCATCGCACGCTTCCACATCGAGGCCGGCAGCCCGGCCCGGCGAGCCCGCGTCCGCAGACGCGTTGCTTCCGGTCGTCACGAGTGACGTCCCCCACCTGCCGTACACCATGGATGGCGCGGTCAAGGTCTTTAACCTGATCGCGCAACCCGTGCGCACCGAACTTGTCCAGGGTCGCCCCCTGGTCGCCTGGGGCTACAACGGCTCGATTCCCGGCCCGACGATCGAAATCGTGCAAGGCGATCGCGTCCGGATCATCGTGGACAATCATCTGCCCGAGGCCACCTCGATGCACTGGCACGGATTCGAGATCCCTATCGCCATGGACGGAATGCCGGGCATTTCGCAGCCCATGATTCCGCCCGGCGGGCGCTTCGTCTACGAGTTCACGCTGCATCAGGCCGGCACGTTCTTCTACCATTCGCACGCGCCCATGCAGAGCATGATGGGCATGATCGGCCTCTTCATCATGCATCCCAAGGAGCCACTCACGCCGCGCGTCGACAAGGACTACGGATTGATCCTGCAGGAGTGGGCCGTTCTGCCGAGCAATACCGTGCCCAACACCATGTCGATGGAGTTCAACTGGCTGACGATGAACGGCAAGGCCGCGCCTGCCACTACGCCGCTCGTCGCGCGGCTCGGCGATCGTGTGCGGATTCGCCTGGTGAATATGGGAATGGATCATCATCCGATTCATCTGCACGGCAACACGTTCTATGTCACGGGCACCGAAGCGGGACGCGTGCCCGAAGCCGCATGGACTCCGGCCAACACGGTGCTGGTCGGCGTGGCGCAAGCTCGCGACATCGAGTTCGACGCGAACAATCCCGGCGACTGGATGCTGCACTGTCACATGCCGCACCACATGATGAACCAGATGGCGTCGATGGTTGGGCCGATGATGGAGTCCGGTCGCGGCATGCCGCACGAGATGCCGTCGGGAATGGGCATGCCCGAAGGCATGGGCATGATGCAGCAAGGCGGAGCGTTCGACCTGGAAAACGGCCCTAGCCTCGGACGCTCGATCGGCATCGGCGCGGATTACGAGAAGTCCACGACCGATGCGCCGCTCGACAATCAGCAGCATGGTGCCGGGAATCCCTGGCAAGTGCCCGGCTTTCCGCAGGACATGATGATGACCATGACCGCGCCAAACTCGAGACCCGAGACCTACGGACTACCCTCCGGCTGGAGCGGCGACATGCAAGGCATGATGACGCTGGTGCGCATCCTCGAGCCAGGGCTTTACGACCAGGTCATGGATCGGGTCCGGCAGCAATCGTAGCAAGCCGGTAGCCGGTTGCCGGTTTGTCGGTTTGTCGGTGTCGCCGGTTGCTGGTTGATGATTGCCGGTTGCCGGTTACTAACGTCGAACGCTAGCGTCAGAGGTGAGTCGAATATGAGAAGAAGCACATATGATCCGGTCTCGGCCGGCTGCTTGATTGTCGCATGTTGCGCCGTGCCGCTAATGGCGCAGCAACCGCCAGTCCCAACTGCACCGGTCACCGGGAACCGACAACCGACAACGGCCTTGACCCTCGCGGACCTCGAGCGCATGGCGCTTGCCAACAATCCCACCTTACCGGAAGCGCAAGCCGACGTGCGCGCGTCTCAAGGACGCAAGCAACAGTCGGGTTTGTATCCCAACCCAACGATCGGGTACGAAGGGCGCGAGATCAACTCGAATTCCTTCTATCGCGGCGGCGCGCACGGACTGTTCGTCGAGCAGCCGATCGTGACCGGCAACAAGCTGGGCTTGAGCAAGCAGGTCTTCGCGACGGAGGCTGAGCAGGCGCAGTCGGAGGCGGCAGCGCAAAGGCAGCGGGTGTTGAACAGCGTGCGGATCGCGTACTATCGCGCGCTGGGAGCGCAGGAGCGCGTCCAACTTACGTCCGATCTCGCCGATCTCGCGCGCCACGCAGCGACCACAAGCGCCGAACTTGCGAACGTCGGGCAGGCCGATCAGCCGGACGTGCTGGAAGCGCGCGTGGAGGCCGGGCGCGCGCGGCTGGATCTGCTGGCCGCGCAATCGACCGAGGAGAGCGTCTGGCAGGAGCTTGCGGCTACGATCGGCAATCCGGGATTGGCGATGACTAAGCTCGCGGGCAGACTCGACGATCCGCATCCCACGATCGATCAGGAGAAAGCGCTCGCCGATATTCTGAGCCATAGTCCGGAGGTGCAGACCGCCGCACAAGGCGTCACACGGGCTGAAGAGGCATTGAAGCGCGCGCGGGCCGAGAGACTGCCGAATGTCGAGCTGCGCGGCGGAGTGGACTACAGTCGCGAGCTGCTCGGCCCGATGAATATACCGATGGGATGGGAAGGCGAGGCTGAAGTCGGCGTAGTGATTCCGCTGTTCAACCGCAACCAGGGCAACATCGGCACGGCGGAATCTGAACTCGCGCACGCGCGCCAGGAGCTCGAGCGCGTCAGGCTGGGCTTGCGAGCCAACTTCGCCGCAGCTTTCCACGAGTACGCCGAGTCAGCGGAAGTGGTCCAGGCATATCGCGACCAGATTTTGCCCGATGCCGAAGAGGCTTACCGGATGTATTTGGCCAAGTACCAGGAAATGGCCGCGGCGTACCCGCAGGTGCTCATCGCGCAGCGCACCTGGTTCGAGCTCCGGGAGGAGTACACCACGGCGCTCGTTAGCGAGTGGGAATCGGCGGTCGCGATTCAGGGCTATCTGCTGACGGATGGCCTTGCCGCTCCCCTGGCGCCCGGCGAGCCGGCGACGTTATGGCCGGGAGTGGAAGTCAAGCCATAAGAACAGTGACAAGTGACAAGCAACGCCGGCCGCCAGTCGACAGGCTGAAGAATGACCGCTTGGGTATGCACTGCTCTGCCTACTCCCGGCATGCGAATGCCGTGAGGCGCGAAACTCAAAAGCTTGCCGGCATCCGAACGGCAAAGCCCCCGAAAAGCGAGGAGATTTATGAGCAAGCTTCGCCTTTGGAAAACATCCGGTCTGATCTGCGTCTTCTGTGCGGTGTATGCGGCCGGCTCGCTGGCGCAAACTTTCAGCAGCGCGTGTGTCATTCGGCGACGCGTAAAATCAGGCATTTCAGGTAGTGGGTTTCGGGGACCGTCAGCACGATGGGATGATCCCGCGATTGGGTTCGCCGCTCAGCCACCTGCACGGAGCGATGCGCGTCGAGCGCGGCGCTGGCCACGGTTTCCAGAAATTCGGCTTCGCTCACGTGATAGGAACACGAGCAGGTAATCAGGAATCCGCCGGGATTCAGAATCTTCAGCGCGCGCAGATTCAGCTCTTTGTAGCCGCGCAGCGCGCCTTCGAGGTCGGATTTGTGACGCGCGAAGGCAGGCGGATCGAGCACTACGGTGTCGAAACGTTCGCCGGACTGGTCGGCGGATTTCAGGTAGTCGAAGCAGTTGGCCTCGCGCCACTCGATATTTGCGAGGCCGTTCAGATCCTGATTGCGGCGGGCCGCGGCCAGCGCGTCGGCCGAACTGTCCAACCCGAGGACTGAATCCGCGCGGCGGGCGAGCGTCAGGGCAAATCCGCCCGCATACGTGAAGCAATCGAGCAGGCGTCCGCGCGTGTACTCGACGGCCGCGGCCCGATTCTCGCGTTGGTCGAGATATCCGCCGGTCTTCTGCCCGCCCAGCAAGTCGTAGGCGAAGCGCACGCCGTTGTCTTCCGCGATCACCTCGCCGGCTTCTTCTCCGGCGATCACCCCCTTCGTCTCCGGGAGATCTTCGAGGGCGCGCACCGGGGAATCGTTGCGCTCGATAATGCAGCGCGGCGAGAATCGCTCCAGCAGAATCTCGACCACGGAGGACTTCAGGCGCTCCATGCCCTGGCTCAGCGTCTGGATCACATAACAATCGCCGTAGCGATCGATGACGAGCGACGGCAGCAGGTCGCCTTCGCTCGATACGATCCGGCAGGCGCCCGCGCCGGCGGCCACAAGCTCGCGATGGCGCGCGGCCGAGGCGATGCGCTCCGCGAGAAACTCGCGGTCAAAAGCGCGGCGTTCGCGGGTCAAGAGGCGGAGCGCGATTTGCGACTTGCTGCTGTAAAGCGCCTGGCCAAGATAGCGCCGCCGCCGGTCCTGAACCCGCACCAGCACGCCCGGTTCTGCTTGCTTCGCATCCAGAACGTCCGTGCGGTAGACCCATGAGTGTCCGGCGAGAATGCGGCCAGCGCCGCGATCGGAGATTGTGACGGTAGCGTCGCCCACATGTTGACGTTATCACGGTAGCGGGTTGACGGTCGTCGGTCGATAGTTGACAGTCGACAGTCGACAGTTGACAGTCAACAGTTGGCAGTAGGCAGTTGGCAGTCGGCGGTTGGCGGTCTGCGATTGGCAGCTCCCCGGAGGGGAGCTCGGTGAGTAGCCGCAGGTGGAACCTGCGGAACAGCCACAAGAAACATCGCGGCCCTGAAAGGGCCGAACTCCGGGATCAGCGATAATGAGAGCGTAAAGACCTGCGCCGATATTCAACCGGCTCATGTTCGGAATGCACGCGGAACAGACGATCGCGAACGGCACGGTTTCCAATGCACCTCAGCGACTTTGATTACGCTCTACCCCCGGACCTGATCGCGCAGGAACCGCTGGCGGACCGCTCGGGGTCGCGAATGCTGGTGCTCGATCGCGCCAAACAGCGATTCGAGGATCGCAGCTTTTCCGACCTCCCAAACCTGCTAGACCGCGGCGACCTCCTGGTGCTTAACAACACGCGCGTGTTCCCAGCTCGCCTGCTCGGCCGCCGCAGGGGAACCGGAGCCCAGCCGATCGGCAAGGGTAACCCTGCCGCGCGCGAGTATCTGACCGGCGAGGTCGAACTCCTTCTGACGCGACGCGAGAGCGAAGACGTGTGGCAGGGCCTGGTGCATCCGGGGCGCAAGATCCGCACAGGCGAGGTGCTGGCATTCGGCGAGGACGAACTTGAAGCGGAGGTGCTGGATCGCGGCGCACGCGGCGTGCGCCGAGTGCGGCTGATTCCGCGCGCCGGCGAACGTCCGGCCGCTGCGCGCCCGGCTGGCGCAGACCTCGTCGCGTCATTGTTCGACTCCACGAGCATCGCCACACGGTTTGCGCCAGCCGGAGCCGGAGCTGTCGGGCCGGAGATCGACCGCCTGATCGATCGCCTGGGGCACGTGCCGCTGCCGCCCTATATCCATCGCGCCGATCAGCCGCAGGATCGCGAGACCTACCAGACTGTCTACGCCAAAGTGCGGGGCGCGGTGGCCGCTCCCACGGCGGGTCTGCACTTCACGCCGCACATTCTGAGCGCTCTCGGCGCACGCGGGATAGAGACGGCTGAGATCACACTGCACGTCGGTCCGGGGACATTTCGCCCCGTCCAAGTAGAGAATGTGGAAGAGCACCGGATGGAGCCCGAGACATTCGAGGTCAGCGAAGAGGCCGCCAGCCGCATCAATCCGGCCCTCTCGAAGGGACGTCGTGTTGTGGCGGCGGGAACAACCTGCGTGCGCACCCTCGAACATGCGGCACGGGTGGCCGCCAAGCGTGAAGGCGGGGCAAGCGCGGGCGCGCCGCATATCGAAGCGGGGGGCGGCGAGACGAATCTGTTTATTTATCCAGGCTTCGAGTTTCGTGCGGTAGGGGCGCTGCTGACGAATTTCCATCTGCCGCGCTCGACGCTGCTGATGCTGGTGTCAGCTTTTGCCGGGCGCGAACTCGTCCTGCGGGCGTATGAACACGCGGTGGAGCAGCGGTACCGGTTTTACAGCTATGGCGATTGTATGCTGGTTCTGTAGGGAGTTTGTCAGTTCGTCAGTTTCTCAGTTGCTCAGTTTTTCAGTTGCTCAGTAGAGTAGCGCGTTGCTGGCGAAGTGCCGGCGGGGCCCTTTTATGTGACCGGTTGAAGCGCTATGATCAGGCGGACGAGTACAATATGCGGCGCCCGGTAATGCGACGAATCTTATTCAGGCTCAGCACGCTCGGTGTAATCATCGCGGTCGCCCTGCCTTTGCTGGCGAAGCAGAAGAAACCCGGCGGAGAGATCTCCGATAAGGCAGCGTTTCAAAACATCCGAAGCTACTGTATCGACTCGAGCGGACTCGAGGACTACGAGTCTTACGATCTGAAGGGATTCATCGATAAACAGGGCCAGCCGGGTAAACTGCTGTCAAAGATCCCATGGAAGTTCGACATGGATTGCGACAACAGCGATTCGGACGCGATCGTGAAGCTTGAGTTTCCCCGCGTGAGCGTTAACCGGCTTGGCGCCGGCCCGCCGCCCGCGAATCCGGGAACCAATGGCCAGCCACCGCAGGTGGCCGTGGGTGGACAGGAGCCCCTTTACCACACTAGTGCCGTGCTTCGAGTGGTCAGCCGCCGGGGTAACGGCACAATCTACCGGTGCGAGGCGGATCCGCTCTCGCCGGAAGGTAGCGACAGCGGACCGGCGGCTGCGGCCGATGCCGTCCAGCGCTACAACGCCATGTACGGCGCCTTCTGGACTTTGGCCAAGGACATCAAACTCGTCGCTCCATAAACCGGGTTATCGTACTGGCAACTTCCCTTTTGCGCGGTTCATCCAACTGAGCCGGGTGGATCGCAGAGTGGAATCATAATGCGCCGAATTAGTCTGCGACTGGGAGCAATTGTCGCCGCCGTCGCGGTTTCTGCAGGTTTGACGGCGTTGCCCGGGTGTGCACAAACCGGTGTAAACGGCGCAGCACCGGCACTCGGGCCCAAAGCGCAGAGCCAGCCTGACCAATCCAGTCCGCCGGCACAGGCTCCGGACGCGCAGAACACACCGCAGGCTCCCAATATCCGCGTTCAAACGATCCTGGTGACCACGCCGGTGACGGTGATCGATCACAGCGGCGAGTTTGTCTACGATCTCGATCAGAGCGATTTCAAGGTTTATGACAACGGCGTCCAGCAGCAAATTGAGCGATTCGAAGTTGCCTCCGAGCCGGTCGCGCTGGTGGTCGTGGTCGAGACCGACGATTCTGTGCAGCCCTTGCTGTACCAGGTGCGCGAGCTTGCCCCGATCTTCTCCGATATTCTGGCCGCGCCCGACGGCCGCGTCGCCGTGGTCGGATTCTCCGGTGCGGTCAAGGTGCTGCAGGACTTCTCGAGCAACCCCGACCAGCTCAAGACGACACTCGGGCATCTCACGTCATCAGGGCCGAAGGAGCGTTTGAACGATGCTCTGATTCAGGGTATGCAAATGCTGGAAGGCCGCCCTCAGGGTGAGCGCCGCCTGATCGTGGCTCTCTCCGACGGCTCCGATCGCGGCAGCGGCAGCAGCAAAGCCGACGTGGTCCATCGCGCCGCGGACGATGGGGTGACGATCTACGGCATGCACTTCAGCCCTGCAGAGGCGAACATGAAGAAGCCTTTGGAAGATTCTCCACCGAGTCCAAACGCGGCCATCAACACCCTGCCTACCCCTCCGGGCACGGTCCCCACAGCAACCAATTCCGGCAACGCCCCGGGCAGCTTCGACCCGTTTCCGCTCCTCGAACTCGCCGGTGAAACCGCCAGTTCCAAGATCCTCAAGACCTCGCTCGAGCGGTATGCGGAATTCACCGGCGGGACCTACTACTCGCACTGGTCGAATATCAAGCTGCAGGATCAACTCGATCGCGTGGGCTCTGAGGTTCATTCGCAATACCAGATCACCTACAAGCCAACCACGCTCGCCCAGAATGGATTCCACCGCATCGAGGTGAAGGTTGAGGGACCCAGTTTGAGAGTACGGGCGAGGGTTGGTTATTTCTATGAGCAGCGGTGAAGGCAGGGGTCAGGGGCTAGAGGTCAGGGATCAGAAGCCAGCGGCCGTCGCTGGCGCCGCTGTTTCGGTATTCTGAGACCGTGTGGAACGCAAGTTGAGGGCTGGAGCACGCAGTTGTCGTCTGCCCCGATTAGCGCCTGTCCCGTACGGCCGGCGAACAGTTTCTTCGCTCGGAGCTGAGAGCGATGCGACTACGGTCATTTGAATAGCTTGGGCGGCCCCAGAACACTGGCCCCTGAACCCTGACCTCTGACCCCCCGACCTCACGATTTTACCCGCACCCGATACGTCAGCACCGCCTCCCCGTCTGCCGGCACCGGCACCATGAACCGCGCCGACGAGGCGGACGTCTTCTCGTACTTGAAGCTCGATTCCAGGATGGTCCAGTCGCCGCCGATGGGCTCGTTCACTTCGACCGTCACCCCGTCGGACTTATGGTTTCGCAGCCGAAGCTCGAAGGCTGTCTCGGTGGTGTGCCGATCGATTCTCTGAAAGTCGGTTTGCTTGCGCTCTTCCACGATATCGAACGCGTTCCCGATGTGCAGATCGAGCGTTTCGTCTTTGGGCGTGTGATCGATGTGGTCTTCGCCCACGAACTGCATGCGCCCTTTCGAATCCGACTGGTAGACGCGCACCGTGCCCGCCGGAAGCGGCATGCCCAGCGAATTCGCCTGCGAATTCTTGAATTTGAGATGAACCTCCACCGGATCCTTGGCCGGTTCGCCGGGCGCGATCTCCTGCTGGTAGTAATAGCTCTGCCCGTTCACCTCGTAATGCTCTTCGACGGGAAAGTTGGCCGCTTCGAGCAGGCTGATCTGCTTGGATTCGTTGTCCTGCAGGGTGGTACGGCGGTCCAGCGTATACAGGTGATATTCGGAAATGTTCTCCTGCACGAACTGAGCCTCTGACGACGGAGCAGGTACGGCGGCCGCTTTGTACATGGGACGCGACCTTGCCGCCTGCACGACGTTGACGGCGCCCGCGACAAGTTGCAGCAGCGCGTTGCGAAACTCGGTCCCGGAGTTGTTCAGCACGGTCACCCACCCGTTCAGGTCCGCCGTCTTCTGGGTGTTGGCCAGCGTCAGCACATAATCCGCCGACCAGTTCATTTCGTTGGTCAGATAAGATGCCTCGACGGTCTCGCCGCCCGCATGGCGATTCGAGAGCAGCCAGATCAGCGTCGGCTTGCTGTAGAGATTGGCTGGGACGTCGGGAAAGATGATCCGATCGCGGCCGATGCCGGTGACAATCTGGTCGCCCACTTTCCAAACCGGCTGGTTGTCATTGTCGGCCAGCAGGGTCGCCTTGATGTCGACCTCATGCGTGGAATTGTTTTCGTTGTGAAACTGGACTAGGGCGACGTCGCGGCCGACGTACTTGCTCAGCAGTTTATCCGGGCTAAGCAGGTCATATTCGTAATTCTGCTCCAGCACATCAAGGTCATGGGGCGCCGTCTGGGAGACGATGTGAACCGTGGCGGGATTCACCTTAGCCGCGATGTCCATGAAGCGCAGGTCGAAATCCCCTGCGGGCAATTGCAGCCGGCGCACGTCCCGAATCAGGCCGAGGTTCTGGTTGTAGACCGTGACCGCCACGTCCTTCTGGTCGTCAATCGTGGCCGTGACCGTGGCGCGCTGGCCCTGCCGCTCTTCAGTCTGGCCCGGGGGCTGAGTGGCTCGGAGAACGGACGCGAACGTGAACATAAGCAGCGCAAGAGTGAGGCGCGTACCCGGTCGTGCCGCGGTGAAGCGCAATCGTTGTGTCAGCATGGAGCCTCCTTAAGGACGGGAGTCTTAAGTCGATCTGGACCGTTGTGGGCGCCCAAGCAACGGGGCGTTCCTGCATAGGGGCGGCTACCAGGGTCGCCCCTACGTCAACTATCCCTCTCACATTATCGACGCTGATTTGACTGCCGCTTGCAAACAAAACCTACGGCGCAACTATTTGCCGTTTTTCGTGTTGACATTGATGTCCAGCAGCGATATGACGAAGACATACATATAGTTCATGTTGAGCAGGCATTCGTGCAGCACCCCCCCCGGGTTCTGGCTTGGAGGTCATGGGTCTTCACGACTCGAGCCTCGCGACGAAGAGTGCGCGGTTCCAGTTCCCCCGGGTCTAGACCGATTCGCGGCGTGGGTTGAGAGTCCAACCGGAAGGTTGTCGAAAACGGAAGGTGTTCAGCGAGACGGTCCGCGCGATAGGATTCTTGGCACGCCTGCGGAAAGTTATATCTGCCGGTATCACTCTGAGATACAATAGCCGACCTCCGGTGGTTTCGCCGAGCTGGCGAGGGGCTATCAACCGTTATGGCTGTGCCGGTCGATTCGAGACTGACTCGCAGGCGATTCTTGGGCGCGACGCCCTTGGCCCTTGCAGCCGCGCATGTTCCAAGCCTCAGTGCGGGCAAGCATAACTCGAAGGCAGCAGGAGTCCCGCCCGCGTTCGAACTGGACGAGGTCAGTATCCGGGAACTGCAGGATGGCATGAAAGCCGGCAAGTATACCGCGCGCTCGATATCGGAAAAGTACCTGGATCGCATCCAGCAGATCGACCGGCCCGGCCAGGGTCCCGCAGTCAATTCCATTATTGAGCTGAATCCGGACGCTCTCTCAATCGCCGATCAACTCGACCGCGAGCGGCGTGAGCGCGGACCTCGCGGCCCGATGCACGGAATTCCGGTGCTGATTAAGGACAACATCGCCACGGCGGATGCCATGATGACCACGGCCGGGTCGCTGGCCCTGGTGGGATCAAAGCCTCCGCGGGACTCCTTCGTGGCCGAACGGCTGCGCGAGTCCGGCGCGGTCATCCTGGGCAAGACCAATTTGAGCGAGTGGGCCAACATCCGCTCCAGCCATTCCACCAGCGGCTGGAGCGGGAGGGGCGGCCTAACCCGCAATCCGTACGCCCTCGATCGCAACGCCTGCGGGTCGAGTTCGGGCTCGGGGGCGGCCACAGCGGCTAACCTCTGCGCCGTCGCGGTCGGAACGGAGACGGACGGCTCCGTGGTTTGTCCTTCTTCTGTAAACGGCATTGTCGGAATCAAGCCGACCATCGGTCTCGTGAGCCGCACCGGGATCATCCCGATCTCCCACACCCAGGACACGGCGGGCCCCATGGCCCGGACCGTGGAAGATGCGGCGATTCTGCTGGGTGCTCTGGCGGGAATCGATCCGGACGACGCCGCTACTGCGGACGGCCAGCGTCGGGCCGACACCGACTACACGCGTCATCTCGACGCCAAAGGGTTGAACGGGGCCCGCATCGGAGTACCGCGCAAGTTTTTCGGGATCGGCGACGCCGTGGACAAATTAGTGGAAGATGCGCTCGCGGCTCTCAAAAGCCAGGGAGCAATTCTGGTCGATCCAGCCGATATCCCCAGCATGGGAAAATTCGATCAATCGGAACTCGAGGTTTTGCTTTACGAGTTGAAGGCCGACCTGAACAAGTACCTGGACGCCCTCGGACCCGAGGCTCCGGTCCATACTCTGGCCGACGTGATCGCTTTCAACGAGAAGAATCGGGATCGAGAGATGCCGTACTTTGGCCAGGACACCTTTATAAAGGCAGAAGCCAAGGGGCCGCTGACCGACAAGGGCTATCTCGACGCGCTGGCTAACGACGTGAAGCAGTCTCGCGCCGAGGGCATCGACGCCGTGATGGACAAGTTTCAGCTCGACGCGCTGGTGGCGCCGACTTCGGGCCCGGCGTGGCTTACCGATCTCGTCGACGGCGACCACGATTCGGGCGGCAGCTCAACGCCGGCGGCGGTCGCCGGATATCCGAACATCAACGTGCCCGCAGGATTCATCCGCGGCTTGCCGGTCGGGATTTCATTTTTCGGCAGAGCCTACAGCGAGCCGACACTCATCCGCATCGCTTACGCATTCGAGCAGGCGACGCGTTTCCGGCGGGCGCCGCGGTTTTTGCCGAGCGTTGACTTAACAGTCTGATGGGGCAGGCGTAGCGAGGTTCAGGGATGAAGTATTTTGCCGCAATCCTGCGCGTCCTTGATCGGGAGAAGAACCTTTCACTGCGTCCTCGTCACCTGGACTTTCTCAAGGAGCAGGAGGCGGCGGGGCGGATTTTTGCGCGCGGACCATTTGCAGATTCGAGCGGAGGCTTGGTAATCTATTGCGTGGATTCGTTGGAGACCGCGACCTCGCTCGCAAAGAGCGATCCTTACGTGAGTCAGGGCGCGCGGCAGCTCGAACTCCACGAATGGGCGATGACGTCTGTTCCTGCTGGTTGATGACGACTCCCGGCGCCCCGGCAAATCAAACGATTCTTATTCAGGGAATCAAAATTCTTGAAAAGGGTACTTGACAAACGCAAACTCCGAACCTAAACTTTATGGGAACTTGGGGAAGGGGGCATTAAAGTTCGGGTGGAGCTTGCGAGTGCCCGATCTTCAAAAAGGAGAATAGAGCATGTCGAAGAAACACATCGTAGGGACTCTGGTCATGCTTCTCTTGTTGGGAGTGGTGGCAGCGGCTCCCCTCTACGCCGGCTCCGCCGTCGTGGGATCGGTCGCGGGAAGCTTGAATGCCACGGTAGGCGGTCAGGCGCTGGCCCCGAACACGGTGATCTTCAGTGGCGACAGTCTCCAGGTGAAGGACGGGGCGGCGGTCATCGCGCTCGACAACGGCAACCGCATGGCTCTCGGTCGTGATACGGAAGCCTCGTTCCTGCGGGAAGCCAATGCCGTGGAGGTCATGCTGGCCCATGGCAATGTGTCCATGTACCAGTCAGATCAGCGGACGGCACTGGCTGTGAAGGCGGGAGATTACGAGATCGCGGCGGCCGGAGGCTACAAGACCCTGGGCGAAGTGGCCATGCTGAACGGCGTCGTGACCGTGACCTCGAAGCAGGGCGCGCTGAAGGTTACCGGTGCCGGGCAGACGGTGCAGGTTGCCCAGGGCAAGTCCATTACCCTGAGCACCAGAACGTCTCGTACGCCGGCTCCGCAGACCGGCGGCTCGCAGAAGCTCGGCAGCTCGACCGACACGCTCTTGGAAGCGGGCGCTCTGGCAGCGGGCGTCGTAGCCGCTATCTTGGCGGGTGTCGCGATTTCACGCGCTGACGATGCCAATACCTCTGCCCAGAACGCTACGTCGGCAGCCGATTCAGCGGCATCTGCGGCCAACGCGGCCACGTCGGCGGCGGACGCAGCGAATTCGTCGGCGTTGCAAGCAGCTCAGAACGCGAACCTCGCAGGTTGCGCGTTGAACACTTGGAACCAGGAGCTTTATGGCCCTGGTGTCTATCCGAGCCCGTACACACCGCCTGCCGGCTACAGCTGCCCGTAATTGTGGGAGGCGAAGGTCGAATGGAATAGCCCCAACGCACAGGCAAGGGGTGGTTTGTCCAGAGTGCGTTGTGGTTGACGACGCTGAGTCCCAAGCGGAGCGGAGACCAATGGTTCGTCTCTGCTCCGCTTTTTGTTTTTCGTGCTAGTTCGTGAGGGACCCACCGTCGGGGCGAAAGCGGCAGGCCTTTGGCAAATGCCTTTGTCGCTGTCTGGCTCTCTTGGGCTCCGGCCATGCCGGGTTAGTCTTCCGTGATTCTCTGAATTTGCGCGCCGAGGCGCTTGAGCTTATCTTCGATTCGCTCGTAGCCTCGGTCGATGTGATACACGCGATCGACCACGCTTTCGCCTTCGGCTGCGAGCGCCGCGAGGACCAGCGAGGCGCTCGCCCGCAGGTCCGAAGCCTGCACGTTCGCGCCGCTCAGCCGCGTTGGACCGCGCACGACGGCGCGCCGCCCGTCCACGGTGATGTCTGCTCCCATGCGCGCCAGTTCAAGCGCGTGCAAATACCTGTTCTCAAAAATCGTCTCCGTTATCACTGAGGAGCCTTGCGCCTGCGTCGCCAGGGCCATGTACTGGGCCTGCATGTCGGTGGGAAAGCCCGGATACTCCTGAGTGGTGACGTCGGCCGCACGTCCGGGTCCGGTGGCCTTAACTTCGATCACCTGGGTGACGTCTTTTCCACGAGTCGCAGGTCTTGATTCGATCTCCACGCCAGCTTCTCTCAGCTTGGCCATGACGGCTGTCAGGTGCCGCGGCTCGGCGCACTCGAGGATGAGATGTCCGCCGGTAATGGCGGCTGCGGCCAGGAAAGTCCCGGTTTCGATTCGATCAGGAATGATGCTGTGCTCGGCGCCTTCCAGACGGGCTACGCCGCGAACGCGGATCGTAGGGGTACCCGCGCCGGTAATGTCGGCCCCCATTTTATTAAGCAGCGCCGCGAGATCCTCGATTTCAGGCTCCAGGGCGGCGTTCTCCAGAACCGTGACGCCATCCGCGAGCGTGGCCGCCATCATCAGGTTCTCGGTGCCGGTGACGGTGATCGTGTCGAAATGAAAAAGATCGCCCTGGAGACGATCCGCCCGGGCCTCGACGTAGCCGTGCTCGATGCTGATGGTCGCGCCGAGTTTCTCCAGTCCTTTGAGGTGAAGATTGATCGGCCGCGCGCCGATGGCGCAACCGCCGGGAAGCGAAACGCGGGCATGCCCGAAGCGCCCCACGAGCGGTCCCAGCACCAGAACTGAGGCGCGCATCTGCTTCACAAGCTCGTAGGGCGCGGTCGGATCGGGAATCTTGCGGGCGTGGATCGCAAGACGATTGCCCTGTCTTTCGCCTTTCAGCGACGAGTCCGCGCCCATTTCGTCGAGCAGGCCGCGCATGGTGATGATGTCCCGCACGCGCGGAATGTTGCGCAGAACCACTCGTTTGCTGGTGAGCAACGCAGCGGCCATGGCGGGCAAGGCGGCGTTCTTTGCCCCGCCGATCGTTACCTTCCCTTCCAGAGGTCGTCCGCCTTCAATTCGGAACTTGTCCATAGGTCAGATGAAACGAAGTGAATCAGGCTTTCTTCAGCACCCGCCGCAGAACCTCGCTCGCGCTCGGTCCTGACCTCAAGAGGGCCTGGGCCTCGTCACGATCAACCCGTCCCGCAAGCATCAGGAGCGCGACGGGCAGGCTGCCGCCGGATTCCTCGAGCGCTTTTCGCGCTCGTGCCGCCGGCGCGCCGGTGCTCTCTACCAGAATACCTTCGGCCCGTTTCCGGAGCTTGGCGTTTGTGAGCTGCACCTGGATCATTAGATTCGAATACACACGCCCCAGACGCACCATGGTGGCGGTGGAGATCATGTTGAGCACGAGCTTTTGCGCCGTGCCCGCCTTCATGCGCGTGGACCCCGCGATCACTTCCGGACCCACGACGGGCGCGATGCTGACGTCCGCCCACGTCTTGGCCTCCGCCTCCGGGTTTGCCGTCAGAAGCGCCGTGGCTGCGCGTAGACGCCGGGCATAGCGCAATCCACCGATGACGTAAGGCGTGCGTCCACTGGCGGAGATGCCAAGCAGAATCTCGCGGCGGCTGAATTTGATCCGGCGGAGATCGCTCTCGCCGAGCCCGGGATCATCTTCGGAGACTTCCGAGGGCCGGAACATCGAGCCCGGCGCGCCCGCCATCACAGCGACCACTTGCTCGGTACCAAAGGTGGGGATGCATTCAGCGGCATCGAGCACGCCCAGACGTCCGCTGGTGCCGGCGCCGAGATACACGAGGCGTCCGCCCTTGGCGAGCGCAACGACAGCCATGTCGACCACGCGCGCGATCGCAGGGATCACGTTTTGCACGGCACGCGCCACGTGAGCATCTTCACGGTTAATGATACGGAGAATCTCGACAGTCGATTTCGTGTCGAGCCCGGCGGATCGCCGGTTGCGCTGCTCTGTGACCCGCACCGTCAATCCCGACTTAGGAGCTTTCATCAAAATCACGATGTCGGGCCCCGTTGCCGCCCAACCGATAGCGCCGCCACCATCAGGACGGCCACAGGGCACAGGTTCAATGGGACAGCGTCTCCCAGCCGCGCCGCGACAGATCGCGATAGATCAAGTAACCGGCGACCAACGCGACTGCGAGGAAGAGGAGTCCCACTCCGGTGCTGCCGAAGATGATCTTGCCGAAGCCGAACAGCGCCATGTAGACCATGAGGCAGCCGAGCAGCCAGTTCATCAGATTGTACCAACCGTCGCCGCTCACATGGACCTCAGGCGCGAGGCGGGCGATCGGCTTCCACCCTGCGATGCTCGGCCTCACGTGGCGGTAGAATTCCACCAGTTTCGATTCCGGCTCCGGCGGCGTCAGAAATGTCACCGCGATCCAAACGACGCTGGTGACCGCCACGGTGAAGAAAATGGTCTTGGCGAAGACCTCGGGTGGGCTGCCGGAGAAGTTGATCAACAGTCCCTCGCCGAATTTGACGTTCAGCAGGACGGTCGTGACGACGGCCGCGCTCATTGCCGAGACTTCCGACCAGGCGTTGATCCGCCACCAGTACCAGCGCAGCAGATAGACAGCTCCCGTGCCGGCGCCGATACCCAGCAGCAACTCCCACGCGCCGCCGATCGAGGTCATGAACAGGGAGACAGTCGCGCCCAGCAACGCCAGAAAAGCTGTGGCCAGTTTTGAGGCATTGACGTAGTGTTTCTCCAAGGCGTGCCGGTTGACGAAGCGGCGGTAAAAATCGTTCACGAGGTACGACGAGCCCCAGTTGAGCTGCGTGGCGATGGTGGACATGTAGGCGGCCGCGAACGCGGCCAGCATCAGCCCGCTCCAGGCGCCCGGGAGGTAATCCACCCAGACCTTGATGAAGCCCACCTCTTTGTCCTTGAGATTCGGATACAGCACCACGGAGGCGAGCGCCGTCAGGATCCACGGCCAGGGGCGCAGCGCGTAGTGCGCGATATTGAACCACAACGTGGCCGCGAGCGAATTCTTCTCGTCCTTGGCGCTGAAGATGCGTTGCGCCACGTACCCGCCGCCGCCCGGTTCGGCGCCGGGATACCAGTTGGCCCACCACTGCACGCCGAGATAGAGACAGAAGGTCAGGATCGGCATCCAGGCGGAGTCGAGGCCGGGCACGAAGGCAAGGATCGATCCCTTGCCGCCCGTCGCCGCCTGGCGCTGCGCGTCCACAACAGCGAGCTTGGCGAGCATGCCGGACATGCCACCTGCGGCCTCCACACCATAGTAGGCGAGCACCACGACCATGGACATCTTTAGCACGAACTGCACCACGTCGGTCCAGAGCACGCCCCAGAGGCCCGAGATAAAGGTGTAAAAGCTGGTCAGCGCGATGATGGCGAATATGACCAGCAGCGCCCAGGCCTTGGCGGTATCAACTGGCGCGTGAGTCAGCGTGGTGAGCCCCGAAGCGAGCCCGACAGACTCATCGAAGCTCCTGAACCACTGCGGTGGCGGGATCACCGTGGTGACGATCTTCTCCATCGCCAGGTTGACCCAGCCCACGATCAGGCAGTTCATGAGCAGACCGAAGTAGAGCGCGCGGAATCCGCGCAGAAAGGCCGCGGGCTTCCCGGCGTAGCGCAACTCCACCAGCTCGACGTCCGTGATCACTTCGGCACGCCGCCACAAGCGGGCGAAGAAGAAGACCGTCATCATGCCGCTGAGCAGGAAACTCCACCAGATCCAATTCCCCGCGATGCCCTGGTTGGCGACAAAGCCGGTCACCACCAGCGGCGTATCGGCGGCAAACGTCGTCGCCACCATCGAAGTGCCCGCGAGCCACCAACTCACCTCGCGGCCCGAAATGAAGAACTCGCTGGTGCTGGTGCTCGCCTTGCGACGGTAATAAAGGCCAATCAGCAGGTTCAGGAGAAAGTAGGCGACGACGACCAGCCAGTCAGCAGGAGTGATTTTCATTGCGCGGTTGCGCCCTCGGTTCGGCTAAACTTGAACGTTCGTTGAAGAGCCACGCGCGAGTATAACAGCGCGGCTCGCCAGAGCCAAATCGGTCAAGAGTGGCGAGCAACATCGCGGTGGTATTCACCTGAGCGCAAGGAGGAGAGACGATACCCGAACGACTCGCGTTCCGATTCACTTGGACCCTCGGCATCATCCTGCTGGTTGCCGCCGCCCTGCCGGCGCAATCGAAACATAGTTCCGTCAAATCCCCACACGTCAAGACTCAAATCGGTGCAGGCAAACTTGCCGCCATCGCTCCCGCCATCGAGCTGGCAATCGAACAGGGCAAGATGCCGGGGGCGGTGGTCGTGATCGGACACAACGGCCGCATTGTTTACCGGCACGCGTTCGGTTATCGCGCGCTCGTGCCGCGCCGGCTGCCCATGCGTGTCGATACCATCTTCGACCTCGCCTCGCTCACCAAGGTGATCGCCACCACCACGGCGATCATGCAACTGCTGGAGGAGGGCAAGCTGCGCCTGGAAGATCCCGTGGCGACCTACTGGCCCGAATTCGGCGCCAACGGCAAGGATCAGATGACCGTGCGCGAGCTGATGACGCATTACTCCGGCCTGCCACCCGACCTGGAGCTGGAGCCGGCATGGTCGGGATACGACACAGCCATGAAGATGATCGAGCAGGCCAGCCCGATCTTCCCTCCGGGGACGCGCTTCATGTACAGCGACGTCAACTACGAGGTCTTGGGCGAGTTGGTCCACCGGCTCTCCGGCGAGCCGCTCAACGTCTACTGTGCCACGCATATCTTCAAGCCGCTGCACATGCGCTACACGATGTTCCTGCCGCCGGAATCGCTGCGGATGCGCATCGCGCCGACTCAATATCGGGACGGCGATCACGGACCTCTGCTTTGGAGTATGGTACACGATCCCACCGCGCAGGACATGGGCGGGGTGGCCGGGCACGCGGGACTGTTCTCGACCGCCGACGATCTGGCGATTTTTGCGCAGATGCTGCTCGACGGCGGGAAGCGTCACGGGGTGCGCGTCCTGAGCGCTGCCAGCGTGGATAAGATGACAACCCCGCAGACTTTGCCGGGGAAAATGGCGGTTCGCGGACTGGGCTGGGATATCGACACCGCGTTCAGCTCGAATCGCGGCGATCTTTTTCCCATCGGCTCCTATGGGCACACCGGGTTCACCGGCACATCAATCTGGATCGATCCCTTCTCGCGCACTTACGTTATTCTGCTGACCAATGCGGTGCATCCCGTGGGCAAAGGCAACGTGATCGCCCTGCGATCCGAGATCGCCGATATTGCCGCAGCGGAGTTCGCCCGCATGCCCACCGCGAAGGAATT
>JASHQD010000416.1 GCA_030037755.1 Terriglobia bacterium | reverse complement strand
ACCTGGTCGGCCTCGATCCTTCGCTGGCCCGCCGCTACCCCGGCGAGCTTTCCGGTGGACAGCGGCAGCGCGTGGGCGTGGCGCGCGCCCTGGCCGCCGATCCGCCCATCCTGCTCATGGACGAGCCTTTCGGCGCGCTCGACCCGATCACGCGCGCCGAGCTGCAGCGCGAATTCCGAACCCTCGAGTCGCGGATCGGCAAGACGATCATCTTCGTGACCCACGACCTTAGCGAGGCTCTGCTCTTAGCCTCGCGCGTCGGCCTGTTCGAGGGTGGCAAGCTCGAGGGTCTCTACACGCCGGAGGACTTCATGCGCAGCATGGATCGCGCCTGCGCCGCCTACCGGAACGCCTACCGCGCCGCGCCGGTTCAACCGTAGGCTGGCTCGGCTGTAGCGGCGGTGTCCCCACCGCCGGCTTTGGAATGGCCCAGGCTGGCGCGGACCTTCTCGCGGGATTCGCGACTTCTCCGGCTCGCGAAACAAGGTTTGCGCCAGCCTGGGTGGAACGGGGAACCCGGCCGGGCGGCGGTGACGACACCGCCGCTACAGCGAGGATACAGGTGGGACTGATCCACTACTTCGCCGCCAATCACACGGAAATCGCCGAGCTGACCCTCGAGCACCTCTGGCTGGTTGGCATCTCGATGCTGCTTGCCGTGCTGGCGGGCGTTCCCACGGGCATCCTGATCGCGCGCCGGCCGCGCCTGGAGAAACCGGTACTGGCCGGCGCGAACATCGTGGAGACGATTCCGAGCCTGGCGTTGTTCGGCTTGCTGCTGCCGGTTCCATGGCTCGGCTCGCGCGCCGATCGCCTGGCGATTCTGGCGCTGGCGCTCTACTCGCTGCTGCCGATCATCCGCAACACCTATGCCGGAATTGCCGGCGTCGATCCGGCCGTGGTCGAGGCAGGACGCGGAATGGGGTTGACCGATCGCCAGCTTTTGTTCCAGGTGCAGTTGCCGCTGGCCTTGAGCGTAATCCTGGCCGGCGTGCGCGTGGCCACCGTGATCTCGATCGGCGTGGCGACCATCGCGGCTGCCATTGGCGCCGGGGGCCTGGGCGAATTCATCTTTCGCGGACTCGCCATGGTGAACAACAATCTGATTCTGGCCGGCGCGATTCCCGCGGCCGTGCTGGCGCTCGCCGCCGACCTGGTCTTCGGAATCGCCGAACGCGCGCTGCGTCCGCGCAGGAGTACGGGCTGACCGCGACCGGAACAGTCGGCTCGCCGGCCGCTACCTTGAGAAGCGCTGCAGGCTTTCGCTGGCATAGACTGTAGACTGTCGGACTGTGAACTTTTGACTTTCGACTATCGACTTTCGACTTTCAACTCATGTCAGATTCCACCCAACCCGCCGGACGCATCCCCTCGCCCACGTTTCGAGTGGGCCTGGGCCTCGCGATTATTCTGTCCGCATTCGTCGTTTTTGCCATTTACACGACGCGGCAGGTACGCTGGCTCGAGGATTTCCAGACGAACGTGGTAGCGCGCAACCGGCGCGCGTCGTTGCAGCTTCTTCGCCTGCAAAACGACGCGTATCTGCTCGCGCTTTCGCTGCACGATCTCGCTCTCGCGCCGGGCGCTTATCCCATCCGCGATTCGCAACCGCAATTCACGCGTCTCGAGTCCGATATGCAGGACGCGCTCGAGCGTGAAGCGAAAGTCGCAGTCAGCACGCCGCTGGCGGATGAGAAGCGCGCGCGGCTCGCCATCGCTCTGCAACAATTTCGCGCGTCTGCCGACCAGGTGTTCAGCCTTGCGGCCGGCGGCGACGACGCCAAAGTGCGTGAGGCGGCGCGCGCCGAAATGGAGCCGCGGCGCGTGGAGATCTCGGAAGAGGTTTCGGAGCTGCTGCGCCTGAATGACCAGGCGCAGGATGAGGCAGCACAGCGCATCAGCGCCGTCTACAGCGGCGTGAAGCGCGACGTGGTGCTGCTCACCGGCCTGCTTTTTCTGCTGGCCCTGGCCACCGGACTTTATACCTTCGGCGCCAACCGGCGGACCTTCGAGCGTCTGCGGCATCTCACCGAGCAGCTCCGCGCGCAGTCCGAGCAGCTGCGCAAGCTCTCCTGGAAGCTGATCGACGTGCAGGAGGACACGCTGCGCCAGGTCTCGCGCGATCTGCACGACGAGTTCGGCCAGATCCTGACCGGCATCGGACTGATGCTGCGCCGCGCCGGCCAGCGCGCGTCCCCCGATCCCGCCCTGGTCGAGCAGCTCAGCGAAGTGAAGCGCGTGACCGAGGAGACGCTGCAGCGAATCCGCGAGCAATCGCAGATGTTCCGCCCCGCGGTGCTCGACGATTTCGGCCTGGAGGAGACGCTCCGATGGCTGGCCGGCGTCTTCGAGAAGCAGTCCGGCCTGCCCGTGCATTTCGCCTGGACCGGAGAGGAGAGCGCGCTGCCGCCCGAGGCGTCGATCCACGTGTACCGCGTGGTGCAGGAGGCGCTCAATAACGTCACGCGCCACTCCAGGGCGACCCAGGCCTGGGTGACGGTCGGGCGCCGCGACAATGAACTGCACGTCGAGGTGCGCGACGACGGAGCGGGCTTTGACACGGGCGCCACGGCCGGCGACGGCCTGGGCCTGATGGGCATGCGCGAGCGAGCCCAGCACCTGCGCGGCGATCTGGCGATATCGTCCCAGGCGGCCGGCCCGGATCACGGCACCATCGTCAGGCTCCGAGTGCCGCTCGCGCCCGCGTCAACGTCCCCTTTACGCGCCCGCGCGGAGAATGTAGTCTAGGAACATGGCCACGACCCCAGCCGCGAAACCCATCCGCGTCCTGCTTGCCGAGGACCACGCCCTGGTCCGGCAGGGATTCCGCCGCATGCTGGAAGACGATCCGCGCCTGCAGGTGGTCGGCGAGGTGGGTACCGGGATGGCAGCGGTACAACAATGCGCCCAGCTCAAGCCTGACGTGGTGGTCATGGATATCTCCATGCCGGAGCTCGGGGGATTGGAAGCGACGGCGGAGATCTTAAAGGCGGACCCCGACGTCCGGGTGCTGATTCTCAGCATGTACTCGAATCCGGCTTACGTGAAGAAGGCATTCGACTCCGGCGCGCGCGGCTACATCCTGAAAGACGCGCTCGAAGTCGACCTGGCGCAGGCGGTGCTCGCGCTCTCACGCGGCGAGGCTTACATGAGCCCGGCGATCTCCGACCTGATGATCGAAAACCTGAAGACGGGCGCGCTTCAGGCGGGCGGCGACGCCTTCGACACGCTCACCTTGCGCGAGAAAGAGGTCCTGCAGTTGATCGCGGCGGGTAAATCCAACAAGGAAATCGCCACTCTGCTCGGCATCAGCCCCAACACCGTCGCCGTCCATCGCGCTCACGTGATGGACCGGCTCGGCATCCACCGCACGGCTGAGCTGGTGCTCTACGCGGTCCAAAAGGGACTGGTACAACCGAAATAGCATGCGCAGATTAGTCCGCAGATTGGGCTGATTACGCAGATGCGGTCTCTGCCCGTTCGACTGCTGTGTCGAGCGCGATGGTCCCGGCTAACGGCACCTCGCCGCCACACGCTCGCCCTCCGGGTTCCTGCACGGAGCCACCTATCAAGCCAGCGGGAATCTGTGTAATCTGCGTAATCTGCGGATCTGCGTCATCTCATCCCATCCAGAATCGATCCCACGATGCCGCCGACCACGGCCGCCTGCGCCGTCTGCTCGCGCCGCGCCGGCATGTACTCCATCAGCTTGTGCGCCAGCTTGGAAATCGGCAGCGTTTGCAGCCACACCTTTCCCGGACCGGTGAGCGTGGCGAGGAAGATTCCGTCGCCGCCGAAGATCATGTTCTTGATTCCCGGCACCGTGGTGATTTGAAACGACACGCGCGACTGGAACGCGCCCACGTGTCCCGGATGTACCAGCAAGGTCTCGCCCGGCTGCAGATCCTTCACGATCAGCTCGCCCGACAGCTCGATCCAGGCCGTGCCGGTACCGGCCACATGCTGCAGCAGGAATCCGTCGCCACCGAAAATTCCCGCGCCCAGCGATTGCTGAAATCCCAAGCTGATCTGAATCTGCGGCGTCGCGCATAGGAATCCGTGGCGATGGATCATGTATTCGTTTCCCGCGCCGACTTCGACCGGCACGATGTGTCCGGGCAGCTTGGTGGCGAAGGAAATCCCGCCCGGACCGCCGACGGCGCGGTACTCCGTCATGAAAAGCGATCCTCCGCCGGCCACGCGCTTCAGCACCCCGAACAATCCTCCGCCGCCCGCGAATTGCGTGTGCGTGGTCATCTGGATTGAAGTGGTCATCCACGACAGCTCACCGGCTTCGGAGATGACGGATTCGTTCGGGTTCAGCTCGAATTCCAGTACGGGCATGGTGGTGCCGAGAATACGACTCTGCATTGACGGGCTCCTGTTTTGGATTGTGCGCTGCGGGGCGGTTCACCAACCCCGCCGACAGCGTCCGATTGAATTTATACCACAGTGCCCGATTTCGAGTGGTGGTGTCATTTGCCGATTCGATGTCATTTGACTGATTTAATGTCGGCACGAGCCATCGCAGGTGACGCCGCGGGCGGAACAGCCGCAGCCCATACTTGTGCTACGTTAGTCCCTATGCGCCCTCAACCGATGATCGCCGTAACCGATGTAGAAGCGAGCAGCCGATGGTATCAGCGCCTGCTCGGCTGCCGCGGCAAACACGGCGGCTCCGAATACGAGCAGTTGGTCTCGAATGGCCAGCTTGTGCTGCAATTGCACAGCTTCAAAGTGGAACATCATCACGGTGCGATCGCGGATCCGAACAACAAGCCGTACGGGAACGGCGTGTTGCTGTGGTTCGAAGTCGACGATTTCGACGCGGTGGTGCAGCGCGCCGCCGAGATGAATGTGGAGATCGTCCTGCCGCGCCATCGAAATCCTCCCGACGGCGCCGGCGGCCCGAATCACTGGGAGTGCTGGATGCGCGATCCGGACGGCTACACCGTCGTGGCCGCCAGCCCGTACGGCACGGCCGATGGCTGGTGGCGTCCCGGCCCTGAACTCTGGTCCTAGTGGGCCGGAACTCCGAACTGCGGGCGGCGCTTGACGGCATCCCCGCCGACCCCTAGAATCGAACATTAGAGGGTCACGCTCATCCCGCAATCTCACGAGGTGCCATGCTGGACAGTCCCATTCCCGAAGGACTAACGTTTGACGACGTGCTGCTGCGCCCGGCGCGCTCCGGCGTGCTCCCCAACCAGGTGGAAACCCGGACGCGATTCACGCGCAACATTCCCCTGAACATTCCCGTCGTGAGCGCCGCCATGGACACCGTGACCGAGTCGCGCCTGGCGATCGCGCTCGCGCAGCAGGGCGGCATCGGGATCATTCACCGCACCATGAGCATCGAGCGCCAGGCGACCGAAGTCGACAAGGTGAAGCGCTCCGAAAGCGGCATGATCGTGGACCCGGTGACGGTGCGTCCCGACAGCCTGATCTCCGAGGCGCAGGAGATCATGCGCCATTACAAGATTTCCGGCGTGCCCGTAACCTCGATCGACGGCAAGCTTGTGGGAATTCTCACCAATCGCGATCTGCGCTTCGTGCCGAGCTCGAATCTCGCCGTTTCCGAGGTGATGACGAAGGAGAATCTGATCACCGTGCCGGTCGGCACCACGCTCGACGAGGCCGAGCGCATTCTGCACCAGCATCGCGTGGAAAAGCTGCTGATTGTGGACTCGCACTACAACCTGAAGGGCCTGATCACGGTGAAGGACATCCAGAAGAAGATCAATTATCCGGCGGCGGCCAAGGACGAGCAGGGCCGGCTGCGCGTGGGCGCATCGGTGGGCGTGACCGGCGATTATTTCGAGCGCGCGCAGGCGCTGGTGGAGGCGCAAGCCGACGTGCTGGTGGTCGACACGGCGCACGGCCACTCCGAACGCGTGATCGAGGCCGTGCGGCGGCTGCGCGAAGATCTCGTTGGCATCGAGCTTGTGGCCGGAAACGTTGCCACCTTCGAAGGCGCGTGCGATCTGGCGCAGCTCGGCGTGGACGCGATCAAGGTGGGAATCGGTCCGGGATCGATCTGCACCACGCGCGTGGTGACCGGCGCGGGCGTTCCGCAGATCACCGCGATTTCCGAGTGCAGCCGGGCGGTACGCGAAGCGGGAATTCCGCTCATCGCCGACGGCGGCATCAAGTTTTCCGGCGACATCACCAAGGCCATTGCCGCGGGCGCAAGCACGGTGATGATCGGAAGCCTCTTCGCAGGCACCGAGGAGAGCCCCGGGGAGACGATTCTGTATCAGGGGCGCAGTTTCAAGTCGTACCGCGGTATGGGATCGATCGGCGCCATGGCGGCGGGGTCGGATCGCTACGCAACTCAGAGCGAATCGAAGAGCGTGGCCGAGGGAATCGAAGGACGCGTGCCTTACAAGGGCGGGCTCGCCGAGATGGTCGCCCAACTGGTGGGCGGGCTTCGTTCCGGAATGGGCTACTGCGGGTGCGGCAGCATCGAGGATCTGCAAACCAGGTCCCGGTTCGTGCGGATCACCTCCGCCGGCCTCCGCGAGAGTCACGTGCACGACGTCATCATCACCAAGGAAGCTCCCAATTACCGGCTCGAGTAGCAAGTCGCTGCCAGAACCGGGCGGCGAACCGGCGGCCACCAGGCCGGTCGCTGAAGATTACATGGATAGCCTATCGTCCGGACCGCGCGCCGGCCGCAACGCCCGCCGCTTCCGCCTGGTGATGATCTTCGCCTGGGCCGGCCTGATCTTCTACCTCTCGACCTCGGGCTTCGGCGCGTCGTTCACCAGGTGGCTGCTTTACATCGTCCTCGATCTGCTGCGCGTGACGGTCTCGGCGCCGACTTTCGAATTCCTGCATCTTTGCCTGCGCAAACTGGCGCACGTCACCGAATACGCGGTCTTCAGCCTTTTGATTTACGCGGGTTTTCTCGAGACCCGGGACTTCGAATGGCGCCCGCGCCTGGCGCTGCGCAGCATTGTGATCGCCGGGCTTTACTCCCTGACCGACGAGTATCACCAGTCGTTCGTTCCCGGACGCACGCCCTCGCTCGTCGACTGCGGCATCGACACCGCCGGCGCGTCGCTCGCCACCACGATCGTCTTTGCCTGGGACCGCTGGCGTCAGACCATGAGAAGAAGGAAAGCCGCCGCGGCCGCCAGCGCCGCGCCGAAGGCGAACGGTGTCCCAGGGCTGTAGGCTCGCCATAGCCAGCCCGCCAGCAGGCTCGCGGGAAGCGCCGCCACCGCCGTGACCCAGTTGAACACGCCGTAGGCCGAAGCCCGGCGCTCGGGCGGCGCGAGATCCGCGATCCACGCCTTCATCACGCCCTCCGTCAAGGCGTAATATAGCCCGTAAACGGGGAATGCGGCCCAGACGATCCAGGAGCTTCGCGCCACTGCAAAAGCAAGATAGACCGCGGCGTAAACCACGTATCCGCCCACCACCAGCCAGCGTCGCGGCGCGCGATCCGAGAGCGATCCGAGCGGCCAACTCAACGACGTGTAGACCGTGTTGAACACCAGGCCCAGCAGCGGCGCGAAGGCCGCGCGCACGCCCAGGTTCTCGGCGCGCAGCACGAGAAAGAGGTCCGACGAGTTCCCGAGTGCGAACACGCCCAGGGCTGTGAACATAAGGAACAGACGCCCGCGCTTCCGGCCCAGCGTCTTTGTTGTCGCTTGAACAGTGGCAGTCGCCGGAGCATCGGAGGTCGAGACATACGTGTCC
>JASHQD010000415.1 GCA_030037755.1 Terriglobia bacterium | reverse complement strand
ATTACGCGCGCCGACTTCGTGCGCCAATATCAGAAAATCGATCAATTCTGGCTTCCTGCCAGAGACGAGACCCTGGTGCACGTCCGCCTTTACGGGAACAAGATCCTGACCATCGACCATCGAGACTACGTGATCAACTGCGGCACCGATGCCGGTACGCACGGCCTCACCCGCGACGCGCAAGCCGTAACGCGGATTTCGGGCAGCAGAGCAGACGAGTGTCACGTTCACGGGTATCAGGAGACGGGAGAAGAAGGAAAGTGACAACCAGGCTAAAGGTCGCCGCAATCGCTCTGATGGTGTTACTCGGCTTCGTGCTCCGCCTTCGCGGGCTGGATCGCGTGGGCTTCAACGAGGACGAAGTTAACAAGGTTGAAGCCGGCCGCGCGTACCTCCACGGGGATTTCTCGGCCAACCTCGAACATCCCATGCTGATGAAGTCGATGATCGCGGTGTCGCTGGCTGCCACGGATTTGTGGAATCGCGAGCGTCCCGGCGCCCGCCCCGTGCCGGAAGAGGTAGCCGTCCGGCTGCCCAATGTCATCTTTGGCGCCCTGACGGCGGTGGTTCTATTCCTGGTCGCGCAGGAGTTCTTCGGTGTCGAAATCGGGCTGCTCACCGCTTTTCTCTGGTCCATCGGCACTCTGGCGATCATCGACAATCGTCTGGCGAAAGAAGACACGCTCTTGGTGTTCTTCACCTGGCTGGGATACTACTTTTATCATCGTGCCAAAAAGACCGCGGACGCGAACCCTCGAGCCGCCGGGAAGCACTACATCGCCAGCGGCGCCAGCTTTGGGCTCATGCTGGCCTCCAAGTATTTTCCTCATTATCTTGGCTTGAATTTTCTCTATTACTACATCTTTGGCAAGAAACAGTTCCGCCCGGCTCGTCGATGGGTGGATACGATGATCGTGCTCGGGGCGTGCGCCGTTTTCTTCGTCATTCTCAACCCCATGGTTCTCGCTCCGAGCACGTTCAGGTACATGCTGCACTACGCAGCCGAAGGCACAATGACCCACCACGGCTACCTGATGATGGGCCGCTTCTACTACGACGATCCGGCGCATCTGCGGGGTGGAATGCCCATCTATTTTTATCCTCTGATGCTGCTGATCAAAACGCCGCTTCCCATTGTCTGCGCCTTTCTAGTTGGTTTAGTCGAGATTTGGAAGCGCCGGCGCGAGCCCGGTCCGTCATTTCTGCTCTTCATGTTTCTGTTCTGGATCATTCCGTTCTCGCTGCTGAGCGCGAAGTGGCTGCGATGGATGCTCTCCCTGATGCCGATGGTCTACATGATCGCCGCCGTGGGCATTGTCAGTATTTTCACCTGGCTTTCAGCTCTTGTAAGCTCTGCGCGGCGCACGGAGGACGTCGGAGGCCGCAGGTTGGTTCCCGCCCTGGCCGCGGTGGCCGCGCTGGTCTTCCTGCTGGAGCCGGCCTGGGTAAGCGCGCGCGGCGGTCCCTACTACAGTCTCTACTTGAACCCGCTGGGGCTGGGCCGCACCGGCTACTACTTCCCCCACGACGAGGTAAACGATATGGGGCTGCGCGAAGCTATAGCGCAGATCTCGGAAGAAGCGCCCCGGGGAGCTATGGTCGGCGGCGCAACAGAGCCGGTCTTTGATTACTACTTCCATCGGTTCGGCCGCGACGACCTGCGCTATTTCGATCTGTCGGATCGGGAGAAAAGAATGGCAGCTCCGCCCTCGGCGTACATCGTAGTTCAGGACGGGCGGAAGTATTTCGAAAATCTCTCTTTTGTCCAGCGAGTCGAGCGCTACCAGGTGCCGGTTCAGGCCGTCGACATCGGCGGAGCGACAGCGGTACGCGTCTATCGCGATGAGGAATTTGCCGATTTGAGGTACGGCCGATGAAGAGGAGTCTCCATTATCTTCGGCCGCTGGCCTCGATCGCGAGCCTCGCGCTCTTCTTCTACGTCCTGCGGCGAACGGGGGTGTCGACCATTCTCGACGGCGGCCGTGAGCTAGGCGCGGGCTTTGTGGTGCTGGTTCTGCTTTCGGGACTGCGGCACGCGTTGCGGACGGCCGCCTGGCACGCCTCGATCGAACCGGGCGTTCCGCGGCCGGGACTGATCAGCCTGTTCGGCTTGAGGCTTGTGGGCGAGGCGCTGAACGGCGTCACGCCGGCGGGTCCGTTGTTCGGCGAGGGCACGAAGGTGTGGGCAGCGTCCAACTGGATGCCGGTGTCCTCCAGCGCTTCGTCAGTGCTCATCGAAAACCTGGTCTACGGGCTGGCATCGGGACTCTTTATGCTCAGCGGCGCCATCGTGGCGCTGATTGTGGTGTCGCAGCACGCCCGGTTTGTGAGCTGGATCGTCATTGCCGGACTGGCGGCTTGCTTGCTGGTATTCGGAGCCATGCTGCGTGTTCCGCTGATGACCCGTCTCCTGGATCGCTTGCCGGCCACCTCGCGCGTCAAGCGCTTTGTCGAGCCATACGAAGCCAGGATCGCGGCAGTCGAAGCCGAAGTTCAGGGGTTCTTCAGGACGCGGCGGGCAGCCTTCAGCGGCATCTTCATCCTTGAATTTCTGACGAACTTCACGGGCGTCGCGGAAGCGTACTTGATTCTCAAAGTCACGACGCCTCACGCGTCGCTGCTTACTTCGTATCTGGTCGAAGTCGCGAACCGGGTGGTTCAGCTGTTCTTCGCATTCGTGCCCTTTGGTCTGGGCGTGGAAGAGGGCGCGGCCGCGGGAACTCTGAAGGCTCTCGGGTACAGCGTCAGCGAGGGTGTGTCGCTGGCCATTCTTCGGCGGGCCCGCACCGTCGTCTGGTCGACGGTCGGGCTGCTGGTGGCGGCGCGCTATTGGGTCTCAAGGCCTGTGGAGAAGGGAGCGCAGCGTGAAACAGCTGATTGTGAATGCGGATGATTTCGGCCTGACAGTGGGAGTGACCCAGGGCATTCTCGATTCGCACCGCGAGGGCATTGTCACCAGTACCACCCTGATGGCCAACGGCGCTGCTTTTGAATTTGCGGCTGCAGCCGGGCGCAGGGTCCCATCGCTGGGCGTGGGGGTTCATTTGAATCTCAGCGAGGGCGTCCCGATTTCACCGGCGTGGAGGATTCCCACTCTGGTTGACCGCCGGGGACGGTTGCACCTGACGCCGGGCCGTCTGTTCGAAGGCTTGCTGAGCGGCGATGTCCATCTCGAGGAAGTGGAAACCGAACTGCGAGCGCAGATTTCGATGGTGATTCGCGCCGGCATTTCGCCCACACATCTCGACGGACACAAGCACGTGCACGTTCTGCCCGGCGTCGACGACATTGTTATTCGTCTGGCCCGCGAGTTTGAGATCGCAAGCCTGCGGTGCCCGCGGGAGAGGCGGCCGGGATTGCTGAACGTCGTTCGAGGAACGAAGAGTGCCGGATCTTCAGTCCTCAGACAATATCTGGTGGCCCGGGGAGTGTCCGCATTCGCAGGGCGCTTCCGGCAAAAGCTGGACGACGCGGGGTTGTACTGCCCCCGACACTTTTGCGGCCTGAGCGAGACCGGCTTCCTGAACACCCGTTTGATTCGACAGATATTGGATCGCTTGCCGGAAGGCACAAGCGAACTGATGTGCCATCCGGGGTATGCCGATGCCAGCCTGGCCGAGACCGGCACTCGACTCCTGGTCGAGAGGGAAGTTGAAGTGTCGGCACTCTGTTCGCCGCGACTCAAAGCGCTCTTCGAAAACTCAGGCATTGGACTGGTGAGCTACGAGGCGTCGACCGAGCTGCAGCACGCCGAGGCGGTGGCAGCTTGAGGTGCTGAAGGGCTCGCGAGCCGGTCAACGCGGGCGAAGGCTGGAAACAGAAGGAGGATGAACTACCATGAACGCGGAGCGCCATATTCGATTTTCGATCGTCGTGCCCCTTTATAACGAAGCCGCCAGCCTGACGCCCTTGTACGTCCGGCTGACGCAGGTCATGTCGACCCTCGAGGGCCGCTACGAGATTATTTTCGTGAACGACGGCAGCCGGGACGAAACACCGCAGCTTCTCGACGAGATTTACGAGTCGGACTCGCGAGTCAAGGTGATCACCCTGCGCCGCAACTTCGGTCAGACCGCGGCCCTGAAGGCGGGCTTTGACGCAGCCTGCGGCGACATCGTCATCTCGATGGACGGCGACCTGCAGCACGAGCCCGAACAGATTCCGGCGTTCGTTTCCAGGCTGGAGGAAGGCTATGACATCGTCAGCGGCTGGCGGGCCGACCGGCAGGACAACTGGTTCAGCCGGCGCTTGCCGAGCAAGATCGCGAACTGGAGCATGGCCAGGCTCGCGCGCGTACCGCTCCACGATTTCGGCACGACCTTCAAGGCCTATCGCCGTGAGATTATCCAGGGCATCCAACTCTATGGCGATTTGCATCGATTCATCCCGGCGCTCGCGGCGGCCAGCGGCGCCCGCATTACCGAGATTCGCATCAGCAACCCGCCGCGCGAAAATGGCAAATCGAATTACGGCAT
>JASHQD010000414.1 GCA_030037755.1 Terriglobia bacterium | reverse complement strand
GCGTCCTGCAACTCGCACTCGCCGCCTTTATCGCACACAGGACAATCGAGAGGATGATTGGTGAGCAGGAATTCCAACATCCCCTTGCGGCCGTTCACGACTTCGGCACTCTGCGTGTTCACCACCATGCCGTTGGCCACGACCGTTGTACAGGCGGTCTGCAGCTTCGGCATCTTTTCAATAGAGACCACGCACATGCGGCAGGCGCCCTGTAACGTGTAGCCGGGGTAGTAGCAGAACGACGGTACTTCGATGCTGGCCTGCCTGGCAGCTTCGATCAGCAGCGTGCCGGCCGGAACGGTCACGGACTGACCGTTGATCGTGAGCGTCACCGTACTGGGTGCCGTGTTCTCTGGCATAAGAGTCTCGAGCAAATCAAACGGCAAAAATCAAAACTCGAACAGTCGAGCCGCAGATGTGACGGAACGAGCTCGGCGCGTACCGGTTTGTGATTTCTGATTTTTCCTTTTCCATCTTTGACTTGCTGTTTTAAATCGCACCTCAACGGGCTGCCTGCACAGCCGCCGATTTCCTCTCGTACGGACATCCGCCCAGCCGCACGTGCTCGTCGAATTCACTGCGGAATTTTTTGACGATGCTGATCGTCGGCATGGCGGCTGCGTCTCCAAGGGGACAGAGCGTTTTGCCCAGGATGTTGTACGAGACGTCCAGAGCCGTGTCTGGATCGCCGGTCACGCCCGCACCGCCGTGCAGGCGATCGAGCAATCGTTTCAACCACGCCGTCCCCTCCCGGCAGGGGATGCACCAGCCGCAGGATTCGTGCGCGTAAAACTTCATGATCCGCTGCGCCACCTTGACCATGCAGGTGTCTTCATCGATCATCACCACGCCGCCGGAACCCAACATCGATCCGATCTTGGCCAACGAATCGAAATCCATGGGCACATCGATCTCGTCCGCGGTGAGCAGAGGACAGGAAGAGCCGCCTGGGATCACCGACTTCAGCTTCTTGCCGCGCGGGATTCCACCGCCAACTTCCTCAATCATTTTGCGCAGCGGGAAACCCATTGGCAACTCATAGACGCCGGGACGGTTGATGTGACCGCTCAGACAGAAAAGGCGCGTGCCACCGTTCTTGGGTGTACCAAGACCGGCAAACCATTCGGCGCCTTTGAGGACGATGTGCGGCGCGTTGCACAACGTCTCGACGTTATTGACGATCGTCGGGCATCCGTAGACTCCGACTACCGCCGGGAAAGGCGGTTTCACCCGTGGATACCCCCGCAGGCCCTCGAGTGAGTTCAGCAGCGCGGTCTCCTCGCCGCATTCGTAGGCTCCGGCGCCGGTGTGGGTGCAAAGCTCGAAGTCGAATCCCGAACCTTGGATATCCTTGCCGAGATAGCCGCGCGCGTACGCTTCGGCGATGGCCCGGTCAAGGACCTCCATCAGGTAGCGATACTCGCCGCGAATATAGATGTAGCCCTGATGCGCTCCGATCGCGTAACCGGCAATGATGATGCCCTCGATCAACTGGTGCGGGTCGTACTCCATCAACGGACGGTCTTTGCAAGTGGCGGGCTCGCTCTCGTCGGCGTTGCAGACCACGTATTTGGGCTTATCTGTCTGCTTGGGTACAAAACTCCACTTTAGTCCTGTGTTGAACCCGGCGCCGCCGCGGCCTCGCAATTGCGAGTTCTTCATCTCGTTGATGACGGCTTCAGGGCCCATCTGAAAGGCTTTGGCCAAGGCCTGATAGCCCTCGTGAGCCAGAAAGGTATCAATCGAAGTCGAATCAGGCAGACTGAACCGCGCGCTGATCACCTTGACTTCGAACGGCGAGCCTTTCATGTAGGACTGATAGTCGCTCATTTTCTCAAAAACCGAATTACGCAAGTCCGCGGCACGCGAAAACCGAACACCGAATCCCGAACATCGCAAATCTTATTTCTCAGCGCGCGCCTTCAGATCCTCAATCAACCGATCCACTCTCTCCGGCGTCAGGTTTTCATAGAAATCGTAGTTCACCTGCATGGCTGGAGCGCCGCAGCAGGCTCCGAGGCACTCCACCTCTTCGAGCGAGAACAACCCGTCAGCAGTAGTCTGCTTGTGCCCGATGCCCAACCGCTTCGAGCAGTGCTCCAGGATCTCTTCGCCACCGAGCAACTGGCACGAAACATTCGTGCAAACCTGGAGGTTGAACTTCCCAATCGGTTGCCGATGGAGCATCGAGTAGTAGCCGATGTCCTCGATCACTTCGATGGGCAGCACCTCAACGCGCCGCGCGATCTCCTCAATTGCTTCGTCGCTGATATGGCCGATCTCGTCCTGCGCGAACAGCAGCAGGGGAACGATCGCCGAGCGCTTCAATGGGTACCGGGCGATGACGTCGTCGAATTTCGATATGAGCGTGTCCGATAGCATCCCTGCCGTTCCTCGCCAGTTGTCCGTTATCAGCCGCTTCTTCAGCGATCGATTTCGCCCAGCACCACGTCGATGCTGCCGATGCAAGCCACCACGTCGGCGATCAGCCTCCCTTCGATCAGCTTCGGCAGCGCCTGGAGATTGGCGAATGAAGGCGCGCGCACATGGCACCGGAAAGGCCTCGGCGAACCGTCGCTGACCATGTAAACACCTAACTCGCCCCTTGGCGACTCAATCGACTGGTAGACCTCACCGATCGGCGGATGAAAGCCCTCTGTCACGATCTTGAAGTGATAAATCAGCGCCTCGATGGACGTCTTCATGCTCTCGCGCTCGGGCATCACGATGTGCGGAGCGTTGGCTTTGATCGGGCCTTCGGGCAGCCCATCCAGGGCCTGCCTCACAATTTTCACCGATTCGCGCATTTCGGCCAGCCGCACCAGGTAACGAGCGTAAACATCGCCTTCGGGCCGCGTGGGGATATCGAAATTGAACTTGTCGTAGCTCGAGTAGGGCTGTGCCTTGCGGATGTCCCATTTGACGCCCGATCCGCGCAACGATGGTCCGGAGACGCCGTAGGCCACTGCATCCGCCCCCGAGATTGCTCCCACGCCCTGGGTGCGAACCATCCAGATCGGGTTCCGGGTGAGCAGGCCCTCGTATTCGTCGATTTTTGCCGGGAATTTCTTTATAAACTTCTCAACACGCTCAGTCCAGCCGAGCGGCGGCTCGAGCGCCAGCCCGCCAATCCGAAAGTAGCTGGTCATCATCCTCTGGCCCGAGACCATCTCAAAGATGCGCAGGATGTCCTCGCGCTCGCGAAAGCAGTACAAAAACACCGACATCGCGCCGATATCGATGGCGTGGGTACCGAGCCACACCAGGTGACTTTGGATTCGTGTCAGCTCAGTCAGCAGGACGCGGATGAACTGGGCTTTAGGTGGAATCTCGAGGTCGAGCAGTTTCTCAGTGGCGAGGCAGAAGCCAAGATTGTTGGACAGCGGCGCCAGGTAATCCATACGGTCCGTCAGCGTGATGTCCTGGGAATAGGTCAGCCGCTCAAACGACTTCTCGAACCCGGTGTGCAGGAACCCGATGTCGTAGATCGCCCGCACCACCGTCTCGCCCTCGAGTTCCAGCACGAGGCGCAGCACCCCGTGCGTGGAGGGATGCTGAGGGCCCATGCTGAGGACCACACGCTCTTCGTGACCCGGTACTGTTTCGAGCGTCAGCGGCATTACCGATATCCTTCAGTCGGATAGTCCTTGCGCAACGGATGTCCGGCCCAGTCGTCCGGCAGCAAAATGCGCACGAGGTAAGGGTGGCCGGCAAACTGGATTCCGAACAGGTCGAAGACTTCGCGCTCAAACGCTGTGGCGCCGGGCCAGACTGGCACCAGGGAATCGACGCGCGGATCGTCGCCGGGCAGCCGCACTTTTAATCGCAGGCGACTGTTGTGTTCGATTGAATTCAGGTGGTAAACCGTTTCAAATCTTGGCTCAAGCGGGTAGTGGTCCAGTGCCGTCAGATCCGAGAGGTACTTGAAGCTGAATTCCGGGTCATCGCGCAGCACTTCGGCTACGAGGCGAAGGCGGGCTGCAGGAATCCACAGCGTTAGCTCGCCCCGGAAAATCTGAGCCTCGTCGACGGCGCCGGGACTGAGCGTCTGAAGTTTCTGAACGACAGGATGACTTTGCGCCTCAGGGTTCATGTATCAAGCCGGACAAGCCTTGCCAAGGGACCCATTCTGCCTGAAGTCGCTACTTCGCGATTCCCGACGAAGGAGCCGGATCTCGATCACCAGTGGGCAGGACAGGGCTCGCGTCCCCAGAAGGCAGGTCTTTCTCTCAGCGGGTCCAGTCCAATGCGCCCTTTTTCCAGACGTACAGAAATCCGGCCAGCAGAATCAGGATATAAACGAACATCTCGATGAAGCCGAGCCACTTCAATTCCTTGTAAACAACGGCCCAAGGATAGAGAAAGACAGCCTCAACGTCGAAGAGGATGAACAGCATGCCCACAAGATAGAAGCTGATCGAAAAACGGCCGCGCGAGTCGCCCACCGGCAGGCTGCCGCACTCGTAAGGCGAGAGTTTCTCCCGGGTTCTCGGCTTTCTGCCCACGAAGGCCGAGGCGCCGATGATAATGCCTCCGAGCGCCGCCACGATCACGAATTGAATTAGAATTGGTATGTAAGGCTGCAGCATTCGTGTGTGTTCGTCCGCGAGAGTGCTTTCTAAGTTCCTAGTATCGGAGCCGGGAAATCAGCGTGTCAAGTTTTTTCGTCCGCGGCCCGGTTTAGGAGTGTCGCACGCCCAGGTTACTTGGATTGTTGCGCTTTGATTTCAGTTCCGCGCGACTGGAATGCTTTGATTACGATTTTTCTGAACGGCGAAATACGCGAAGCGCCCGAGAACTTGACGCTACAGGGCCTGCTCGAATGGCTGAATATGCCGCTCGACCGGGTCGCCGTCGAGGTCAACAGGGAAATCGCGCGCCGCACGCGTTGGGCGGAGACCCCGATTCGTGAGGGTGATCGCCTGGAAATTGTTCATTTCGTGGGCGGCGGCGCCGGTTTGCACAAACTGAAATCCCGGCGTTGATTCGCTCTGCGCATGCCGCGTTGGTCCAATGTACAAAGACAACAAACAAATGCCTCCAGCAACGGGGCTTGTCTATGGCTTCTAGGTGCGAGGACCTTTTCTCCATTCGTTCCAATCTCTAAGAGTAGCTTCAACCATCCGTGCCGCTGCCTCATGAAGCCAGCCTCGCTTGCGCGCCTTCAGATCGGAGACAATGCGCCGGGCCGCCCCCCTGCTGCCCAGATGAACGTTCGCGGTCTCGTGTCCCATCTCCAACAGCAATCGGGACTCATCACGCTCCTGAGGCAATGTTGAAAGCTCGACGCGACAGCAATCGGGTGCCAGGCGGCGAACGATCCAACGCCCCTTCAGATGAACGAATGGGTCGGGAGAGCGCACCGATGTCTTCAGGACGGTCTCGTACTGGATCTTCTTGGTTGGACCGCCGTTCCAGGGAAGCGTATAAGCTGAAGGCGCCAGCGCTTTGGCTTCGCGCGCGACCTTGGCGCCGCGCCAGGTCCCCAGCGCTACAAATCGCTGACGGCCCAGGCTGCCCAGACCTGCGATGCGGTGTGCCACTCTGAAATCCAACTCCTCCTCGGGCAGGAGCTTCCTGAGTGCCCGAGCAGCGCTCTTGGGTACTTTCCCGCGGTAGGTAGGCAGCGCGTCCATCTTCTCCCAGTACGCAACAGGGTCCCGCAACTCGCTCGTCGCCAGTTCGCGCAACCAGTGATGGTGCTCGCCCAGAACGATCGGCTTGCCTCCCTGTTCCAACGCTTCGCGATATCCGGCGAGAATCGAATCGCAGGCATCCTTGGGCCCGATGGAGAGGTGGTTCGCTTTGATGGCCAGGTGAGCGCTCGCCGCCAGGCGGACGAGGTCGATGGTGTAGGGCATCGGGCAGACCTCGTCAAAGTCGTTGATGCCCCAGACCAGGCGTCCCTCGATATCTCGCCACGTTCCGAAGTTCTCCACATGCAAGTCGCCCACCGCCAGCACCACGGGAGCGCGCGCCTCTTTGCAGCATTCTTCCCGCCAGACCTGAGCCCAGCGGTAGAAGGTGGCTCGCAAGAACCGGAACACGTCGTCAGCCATGGCCCGATGCTTTAGTTCCAGGTCGCGGCTTAACAGCGGCGTACAGCGACCGAGCCATTTCTCGTACTTCCGGGTAGCTTCGTCGATTTTCATCGGGTTTAGGGCCAGGGCCCCTGAATTATCTGGTGATCAATAGTCATTCGGTCTCTTGTTTCAGAATTGTTACCGTGCTAGCTTGGTCTGGAATATGAAACCTCTCGTTTGCACATTTTGTGGATCGTCCAAGAGCACTCGATCTCCGAGCGGCGAGCACTTCGTGTGCCTCAGTTGCCAGCACGTCATTGTTGCGAAGCCTCCAAGGAAAGCTGCTGCCAGGCGCCCGATAGCAAACAAGCGCGCTCGCTCCAAATCTGTTGCAGCCGCTCAAGGGCCGAGCTAATCCGCCCGGGAATCGACAGATAGTACAGGACTGTGACGCACTGGTCTTGGCGTCGATTCCCGGGCGTGTTTTCCATCTCACCTGCTGACCTCCTAGACGTGTGCCGCCCTTTCGGCGTCCTCCCGAGCCGTTTTGAGGCTTTCCACCTCGTCTCCTGTGGGCAGGAATTCCATCGCGACGTAGCGGTCATAACGGAGTTGCGCCAGTTTCTTGTAGATGTTCGTGTAATTGATCTCACCAGTGCCGGGCTCGTGACGTCCCGGTACGTCCGCAATGTGCACGAGATCGATGAGCCCCACGTTCTTCTCCAGCTTCTCGATGAGATTGCCTTCCGAGATCTGGTCGTGAAAGAAATCGTAGAGGAACCGCACGTGTGGATGATCGACCTCGCGGATCACATCGAAGCCTTCCCCGACTGAAGTGAGAAAGTAGCGGGGGTTCTCCTCAGGATCGATGTTCTCGAGCAGTATCTTGTATCCTTTAGGCCCCACGATGTCCGCGGCCCGCTTCAATCCTTCCACACAACTGGCGTGCTGCGCTTCGTGACTCATCCCGGGAACCTTGTCCCCCGTCAACACGATCAACGCCGGACACTCCAGCTTATCCATGGCCGGCAGAATCCCTTTGACCTCGGCCAGGAATGCGTCGCGCTGGGCGGGGTCGGTGAGGCTCCGCCGCAGGCCGCCAGTTGCGTCGAAGTTGATCGCCAATTCCCGGCGCTTGCGGGTCACGTTCTGGTAATCGCCGTCCGACCATTTCTCGAACTCGCCCACCAGTTCGACGTTGTGGTATCCGGCGCTGGCCGCCTTCTCGAGCCGCTGTTCGAAGGGCAGGCCGTGAAAGACAGTCCAGAGCATCAGTGAGATTTTGAAACCCCCACCAGCCTGAGCTTGCTGTCCGCCCGACTCATTTGGACCTGCGTATGCGCCTCGGGCTCCCAGCGCCCCGCTGCCGAGCGCCCCCAAGGCCAGATTCCGATTGAAGTCGCGCCGGTTCATGTGAGTCCTCCTGTTCTGGCCTCTCTGGCCAGGTGATCGCATGCGTGACCCGCAAGCGCCAGCATGGTCAGCGTGGGATTCTGGTTCCCGACGGAAACGAACGAACTGCCGTCCATGATAAACAGGTTTTTCACGTCGTGTGACTGGCAGTACTTGTTGAGGACGGATTTCTTCGGATCGTCGCCCATGCGCGCCACGCCGCATTCGTGGATAGCGTGACCGAAGGGACTGATGTTGACATCGAGGCTGATGTTTCTGGCTCCGGCCGCTTCCAGCATGTCGGCGGCGTCCGTGGCGGCCTGCAGCCCCATCTTCCTTTCGTTCTCACCGTAAGCGGCGTTGAAGTGAAGCGCCGGGATTCCCCACGCGTCCACCACAGTCTTGCTGAGCTCGCAATAGTTCTCGAAATGCGCCAGGCATTCGCAAAACGCGCCCAGGCTGATGGAGTATTCCCCTTCCCGCGCGCGCGACTTGAAACCCTTGCCATAGCCTTCCACGTTCAACGCGTACCCAGCTCCGGCGCCTCCCTGGTAACCATAGCCACGGATGAAATCGGGATGACGATCCGTGACGTTGCGGAAGCGAATCAGATAGACGCCGTTCGGGCGCTGCGGCGGGCCCGCCGTCGGCTTTTCATCGATCCCGGTCAGCACGCCGGAAGCGCCGAACCCGGTGGCATGGTCCATCAGGTAATGACCAAGAACGCCGCTCGAATTCGCCAAGCCGTTCGGAAACTGGCGATTCGCTGAGTTCAATAGAATCCGGGTGGATTCCAGCGATTGTGCGCACAGCACGACGCTTCGGGCACTCAGTTCGCGGGTTTGCCGGGTCAGACGGTGCACGTAGCGCACGCCGGTGGCGCGCGTGTTTTCTGAATTCGTCGTGACGTGGCTCACGACGGCGTCGGTGAACAGCGTCAGCTTACCGGTGGACTGGGCAGTGGCGATCGCCGTCGTCGGGCTGTTGTAGTAGGAATGCGTGATGCAACCACGCTCGCAGGGTCCGCAATAGTGGCACGGCGGACGACCGTTGAGGGGTGCTGTGAGATTGGCGGTACGGCCGATCGTTAGTGTCCGGCCAAATCTCTTCTTCACAGCGTCGCGCATGATGACCTCGCCGCAAGTCATCGGCATCGGCGGCTGGAATTTGCCGTCGGGAAGCTGCGCGACGCCCTCAGCAGCGCCGCTCACACCGATGAACTCCTCCGCTTTGTCGTACCAGGGCGCGAGTTCGTCATAGTTCAACGGCCAGTCCTCGCCAAAGCCGTCATGACTTGCAGCCTTGAAATCAAGATCGCTCAAACGGTAGCTCTGGCGGCCCCAGACTAGCGAGCGCCCGCCTAGAATGCGAGCACGGAACCAGTTGAACGGCTTGCCAGGCTCGGTGGTGTAGGGACTCTCGTAATCGTTCACGAACCAATCGTAGTTGTACTCCATGCAGGCGTAGCAACGCGTCTGGATGGGACGAGTGCGTGTGATCTCGGGCGAAAAGCCCCGGTACTTGATCTGGTAGGGAATCACATGCTCGGTAAAGTCTTTCTCGGGAACCAGCATGCGCCCCGCCTCAACGAGCGCCACGCGCAGTCCCAATTCCGTCAACTCTTTGGCCACGTAGCCGCCGGTTGCTCCGGATCCTACCACGATCACGTCAAAGACCTGCGTCGAACCCTGCAGCGAATCGCCGAGCATCAAGCATCCTCCCAGGTTGAAGATCATACTCCGTCGCGCGCCGGATCGCACGCTGGTTTTCCCGGACGAACTTCCCCCCGGTGCGGGTCGCGTGTTAATATCGCGCGTTAGAACCGATGGGGAGTAAGTGACCGCTCCGGAGACGATCTAATGGCTGATCGAGATCAGGTAGGCAGACTTGACCGTCGCGAGGTGATGCGACGGCTCATGGTCAGTGCAGGAGCGGCAGCCGCAGTGCCCACCGCGACGCTCGCCACGGGAGCCAAGCCCGCATTGGAGGCCGCGCCGCTCCAGACTCCGTCGGCTCCCGGCACGTCGCTCGGTGCCGCTGAGCCACCGGATGCCAGCCTTACAGCGCCGGACTGGAAACCGAAGTTCCTCGACGACCACCAGGATCAGACTGTGCTTGCGGTAGCAGATCTGCTGATTCCCGACACCGATACTCCGGGAGCTCGCGCAGCCCAGGTGGATCGTTTCATCGACCTCTTGCTCGCCACCGACGCGCCCGGCACGGACGAGGACACCAGCGGTACGGACTTCGCCGATCTTTTGTTACGCAAAGGATCGCTTGAGGGGCAGAGGCGATACATCTCGGCGTTGAACTGGCTGGACGGCTACTGCCTGGCGCAGTTTTCCAATCCCTTCACGGCGCTGAGCCGCTCTGACCAGGAAACCGTCCTCGGCATGCTCACTCATGCCAACGACAACCCCGAAGTCGCCGCCGGACACGATTCCTTCGCGCTGATCAAGAACTCGATCGTCACGGCTTATTACAGCTCCGAGATCGGCGCGCTGCAGGAGCTCAAATACCAGACGAATCCCTATCAGACGGGAGTTCCGGGCTGCGAGCATGCGGACCACGGCCGATAACCGAAACATCATGGCGTAGGGACGACGGGAGCATGCAGAAAATGCAGGAGCAAGAGCCCGCCCATGATCCCCAGGCTGATGCTCATCAGGGTCCCGATCAGGAAGTATTCGGCAAAGCGAAACGATTTGAACTCCGGATAGCGCGCGATCGACTTCGCCGTCAGGATCAGGCCCACCGTTGCGGGCGATCTCAGCACCATTGCCGTCACGACCAAAAAGCGCTCCAACCAGCCGATATACAGCCCGGCGTTCTCGAGCTCATCCATTCCTTCCTGGATCTCAGGCAAGCCACGCCTGACGAGCGGTTTTGTTAAATACCTCAGAAGGTAGCCACCGCTCCAGATCGTGGCCACATAGATCACCAGCACCCACAGAACCGTCTCCCGGTCGAACTGGACCGCCGCCAGTTGTCCGAGAAATCTGCCGACTGGCACTCGCGCAATCGCCAGTGCCGCGAGGAGTACTGTCACGGCGTGCGCGATCTGATCGAGCGCAAACGCAGCCAGCCCGTCTTTCATCGCGTGGGAAGAAACCACCGCGAGCTTGAGATGGTCGATGAAGAGATGAACCAGTATCAGGGACACCACGATGGCGTCCGACTGCCAATTCGCGAGTGCGCCGGGCCACACAAACGCCACCAGGACAAGAGCACACGCCAGGTGGATGGCCCCGTGCCACGCATAGGCGATCATAGCCCTCTGCCGCTTCCTCGCCACGAGCCGGGACGATTGAAAGACGAAGTCCGTAAGT
>JASHQD010000413.1 GCA_030037755.1 Terriglobia bacterium | reverse complement strand
GCTCGCCGTACGGAACGCTGCAATACGGAGAGGGTGGTAGCGACCGGCCGGACTTCCTGCAGAAGGCTACCCTCAGCTCGACGGAGGGCAGCACGCCGCAGTTCTTCTCGAATGCTGTGCTCGGAAGCGACAATGGTCTGAATACGGGCTATTTCGGCCTGCCGCTGGTCACCAGTCCGGTAAATAACACCCAGGTGATGCCCGGTCCGGGAACTTTGGGACGGGATACGTTCACCTTGCCCGGGTGGTCCAACCTGGACTTTTCGGTCATCAAAGACACGCGAATCACGGAATCGACCACGCTGCAGTTCCGCGCCGAATTCTTCAACATCTTGAATATGGCGACGTTCGGAAATCTCGGCGGAACGGTCGGCTCGCCGGGCTTTGGTTATTCGTACCAGACGGCGACCGCCGAGCGTCAGATCCAGTTCGGACTCCGACTGCTGTTCTGATGTGAGCTACAGGATCGCATCCGCAGCTTCCACTCCTATGATCGGTCTCTCGTGCGTGGCGCATCGTTCAACGCATGCGCCACCACGGGCAAATCCATAAGCTCGCAGCTCGCGTGTGTTTTGGGATTTTGCTGTAGCAAGACACGCGGGGAAAAGTCTGCGCGGAGGCTATGCGAAGCAGGCGCGGCGTCCTGACACCGGAAAGGCGGATTAGCCGCCGAGGGGATTATCCCAGGGCCTAAAGGCCCTAAGCCGTAGGACTAAAGGCCTTGCTCTAACGATGCCAATTACTCGACGAACTTCTGCACATGACCTCAGTACACTCCGCCTATACTCCCAAACTATTGCATCCGATAGGGTCTAGACAAGCGCCCGCAGTGGGTGCAAAAAAAACATGAAGACGAGATTTGCCGGCAACTGCGGCCGTGAAGCCGCAACCCGCGGCCGGCACGCCCCGTAGGCGACGCCCCGATCGCCAGAGAGGTTCATCATGTGTTTCTTCGGGGTACCCAACCCAGTAGCCAATTCCCCAAAAAATCGGAAGACTTCATTCCGGCGCGCTCAGCTCGCGTCAGGTGGCGAGTCAGGCCAGTCCCTGGTTGAGTTCGCTCTGCTCTTGCTGCCTCTGTTGATGGTGGTCTTCGGCATCATCAAATTTGGAATCCTATTCGGGCAGTACGTCACCCTGACGAACGCCACGGCGTACGGCGCAAGGACGCTGGCCGTAGATCGCGGGGCCGGCACCGGCCCCCCGAACGCCTGCGCGCTGGCGGAGACCGCTCTCGATAATGCGGCCACGACCCTGAACCCATCTCAGATCAACATCAGCATCAGCTTTCCCTCGCCCGACACTTCGACGTGCTCCAACCTGATGCCGGGAGACAGCGCGGTCGTTCAGGCGACATATCCCTGCAACATGCAGATCCTTTTCCTCAACGTCTGGCCGACCTGCCAGATGAATGCACAAACAACGATCCGTATTGAATGAGGTGAAACATGAGTTCCCGCTTACGCGGAGTGGTTCGCGGCGAGGAGGGGCAGGCCCTCGTGATGATCGCGGTTTCCCTGGTCGGCCTTTTGGCAATTACAGCGTTCACGATCGATTTCGGTTTCATCTATCACGCCTATTCGGAGCTTGAGGCATCGACGAACGCCGCGGCGGCCGCAGGCGCGCTGGAGTTGCCCAATACCGATGCCGTGGCGGTGGCGAATCTGTACAGTGGCATGGCCGGAGACAAGAACGCCCGCGGCGATCTGGCGGGCGTGACCATGGCGAGCGGCTATCCCCAGACTTTGTGCTTGCAGTATATGGTCAATCAGGGGCTCACGTGCGATAACGGAGCCAACGCGAATGCCGTCGCCGTGGTGCAGCAGGTGACCGTTCCCACGTTTTTTGCCAGAGTGATCGGCATCAGTTCTATGACGCTCAAAGCCTACTCGCTCGCCGCCATGAGAGGCGGTACACCGCTTCCGGCAAACATGGTGGTGGTTCTCGACTCGACCGGATCGATGCAAAACTCCGATTCCGACCCCAATTGCAGCGCCGCCACCGGCATGAGGAACCCGACGAAATTGGACTGCGCCAAGTGGGGAATACGCGTTATGCTCGACGACTTTTCCCCGTGCGCCGCCAATCTCCAGAATTGCGGTACGGTAACCAACGGCAACGTCGCAAATGCGGTCCAGGAGGTCGGCCTGTTGACCTTCCCTGGCATAAGCTCCTCTTCGTACGCTTCCGACGATTACCTGAACTGCGGGTCAACCAACATCAAACCGTACATCGCACAGTACAGCATCCCCACGTCCTTCCCGCCGTATTTCACGATCGTTCCCCCGTCGAGCGATTACCGGACGTCCGACACCAGCGGATTGAACGGCGCCTCCTCGGATATCGTGAAGGCGGTGGACTGGCAGGACGGGAACAACTGCACTTCGAGCCGATATGGAATACAAGACCCCGGGGGCGTGGGAACCTACTATGCCGGCGTGATCACCCAGGCGCAGTCGGATCTTTCCGCGATCACGGGGACGCGGTCCTACATGCAGGCTGCCATCATTATCCTCAGCGACGGCGCCGCGAACGCCAGCTGCAACTCCACCAACGGCACCACTTGTTCATCCTCGAGCGATTTCACTTCGACAACTCCGAAGAGCTATGGCCAGAACGAATGCCATGCGGCGATTACCGCCGCCCAGAATGCCGCGGCGACCAAAAATGCCGCGGGGCTAGGCACATGGGTCTACTCCGTCGCCTTTGGCGCGCTGACGAGCGATAGCTGCACCACGGATTCACCGGCAATCTCCGGTTGCACGACCATGACGGACATGGCGTCGGACATCTCGAAGTTCTACTCCGACGACGCCAACGGCTGCGTTTCGCCCTCTCATCCGACCATAACCGACCTCGGCCAGATTTTTCAGGCCATCACCTACGATTTGCAGACCACGCGCCTACTTCCGTTCAACACGCAGTAGCAGATTTCGCAGACGAAGCCGATCCGCAGATTACGCAGATTA
>JASHQD010000025.1 GCA_030037755.1 Terriglobia bacterium | reverse complement strand
ACAGCCCTCTGCCAGCCGGAATACAGAGATTCCCGGCGGCTCGCATCCATCGCGGGCTCGAAGCGCGCGCCGATGCGGAGTTGTCCGGCCAGCTCCGCCACATCTTTCCAGAATCCAGTGGCTAGCCCGGCGAGATAAGCGGCGCCGAGCGACGTTGTTTCGGTGGTCACCGGACGCTCGACCGGAACACCCAGGATATCCGCCTGAAACTGGCACACGAAATCATTGCGCGCGGCGCCGCCATCCACGCGCAGCACTTGCGGACGGATTCCGGAATCGGCCGCCATGCCGTCCACCACCGAGCGCGTCTGATACGCCATCGCCTCGAGCGCGGCCCGGGCGAGATGTTTCCGATTCGTGCCCCGCGTGATCCCCACAATCGTTCCGCGCGCGTAAGCGTCCCAGTAAGGCGCGCCCAGGCCGACAAACGCCGGCACGAAGTAGACGCCGCCCGTGTCCGGCAACGACGCGGCCAGCGTCGCGGTCTCTTCGGCGCTGCGTACGAGGCCAAGCTCATCGCGCAGCCACTGGATTGCCGCCCCGGCCACGAACACGCTGCCTTCGAGCGCGTAGATTGCAGGATGTGATTCGCCAAGGTGCCAGGCGATGGTCGAGAGCAGCCCATTCTGTGAAATCGGCGGCGACGTGCCGGTATTCATCAGCAGGAAGCAGCCCGTGCCGTATGTATTCTTCACGCTGCCGGGCTCGAAGCACTGGTGCCCGAACAGCGACGCCTGCTGGTCGCCGGCAATCCCCGTCACGGGAATTGCGCTGCCGGGAGCGAACGTGTCAGTCTCGGCCACGATCTCGCTCGACGATCGCACTTCCGGCAGCAGAGACCGAGGGATACGGAAGTAGCTCAGAATCTCGTCATCCCAAGCCAGCCGGTGAATGTTGAAGAGCAGCGTGCGCGACGCGTTGCTGACGTCGGTGACGTGGACATGCCCGCCGGTCAGTTTCCAGATCAGCCATGTGTCGATAGTGCCGCAGGCCAACTCGCCGCCTTCGGCGCGCTCCCGCAGGCCCGCAACGTTCTCCAGCAGCCAGGCGATCTTGGTGCCGGAAAAGTATGCGTCCGTTACCAGACCCGTTCGATCGCGCAGGATACGATCAAAACCGTCCTGGCGGATCCGGTCGCACATCCCGGCCGTGCGGCGGCACTGCCAGACGATGGCGCGATGCACCGGCTCCGAAGTCCGGCGGTCCCACATCACCACCGTCTCCCGCTGATTGGCAATCCCGATGGCAGCAACGGCGCTAGCCTCGATGCCCTCGAGAGCACGCTCGGCCACGCGCCGCTGAGAGGCCCAGATTTCAGCGGCATCGTGCTCCACCCAGCCCGGCTGCGGATAGTATTGCGGGAACTCCTCGCCGGCCGACGCCCGGACTTGGCCGTTGCGATCGAAAAGGATCGCTCGCGAGCTCGTGGTGCCTTGATCGAGAGCCAGAATGTAGTCCGGCATGGCCGCTCCCGGGGTCGGTTCTGACATAAGACGATCCGGACCCAGCCCCAAAATATTATAACCTATTTAGATTCAATAACCTCGGTGCCCTTCCGGAACTTCGTCGACGCTATCCGACCAACTTCTTCAAAGGCAAATTCTACCCGATTCTGTCGATCCCGGAATACTCGCCCGAAAGAGGGCAGTCAAGCAACAGCCCACCGATACGCCCGGGAGATTCTGCAGACTCGACGCCCCACCGGTGCCATACGACGGCGTGTGCCCGATGTCTCGCAACTTGCTGACCGATTTGGGCATCTTAGCTTCAGCGGAACTGAGCGAGCGGGCGAGGTCCGTGACAGTTCGCGTCCACGGCAAGCAAGGTCTGTGGCAGAGGAGACAAGAACTAAATGGCTGATCAACCACGAAATCCGGGCAATGCCGTATTCGGCTTCAACGATGCCCCGAGCACCACTGCGAATCCGGCGCAGGGACCGGTTCCTTCTCAAACCCCGGCTCCAGTGAGCTATATGCCGCCGCCGGTCATCACGCAATCACGCATGCCGGTTATCCTGACGATCCTCGTGATCCTGCTGATCGTGATGGCAGGCATAAACTTCTACCTGGTCTGGACTCTTCAGAAGAATGTCCAGCAAGGATCAACTCAGACCGCCGACCAGCTCAACGTGATGGCTCATCGGATGGACGCAAGCGATGAGCGCTACGCGCAGCTTCGCGGGCAGTTCCAGGTTACGACAGAGCGGTTGGGAATGACCCAGCAGGAGCTTGGCCGCGCGCGTCAGCTTGCCGCGAATATCGAGCAACAGCAGAAGCAGGCGGTCTCGCAGCTGAATCAGGCGATCGCGCAGAAGGCCAGCTCGGACCAGTTGAGTCAGCTCCAGAAGGACTCGGATAGCAAGTTCGGCGGCATCAACAGCGACATCGATGGGATCAACAAGAAGATCGGCGACACCAACGACGCTTTGAACGGCGCCAAAGGCGAGCTCTCGGGCGCCATCGCCAAGACGCACGACGAACTGGTTGCGCTGGCGCACAAGACGGATCGGGATTATTTCGAGTTCACCCTCAGCCGGGGCTCGCAGCAAAAAGTGGGCAACATTCAGGTGAGGCTGGAGAAGACGAACCCCAAGAAGAACAACTTCACCGCCGACCTCTTCTTTGACGACAAGCGTACCGTGCGCAAGGATCAGGCGATCGACTCTCCCGTGCTCTTCTACATGCAAGGTGCGCCGAGCGCTTGCGAGCTGGTCGTAAACAAGCTGGACAAGAACACGATCAGCGGGTACCTCAGTACGCCCAAGGGGTTCTTCCCCAACACCCCGAACGTGCTGCAGACGCGACCGGGAGGGGGAACGTCGTAGGAGAAGTCGACAGTGGACAGAGGTTGACAGTTGACAGTCGACAGTCAGTTGACGGTTAACAGTCGACGGTTGACAGGCATCAGTGCGGCTGACTGTCCCCTCTGAACTCTCAACTGTCGACTGTCAACTGTAAACTCTTATGAAATGGCTCATGAAATCCGACCCCGACACTTACTCGTTCGCGGACCTCGAGCGGGACGGCCAGACGCGTTGGGACGGAGTGTCCAATAATCTGGCGCTGAAGCATCTGCGGAGCGCGCACAAAGGCGACGCCGTGCTGATTTACGAAACTGGCGATGCCAAGGCCGTGGTCGGCTTCGCCGAAGTGATCAGCGAACCGTATCCCGATCCCAAGCAGAAAGATCCTCGGCTGGTCGTGGTCGACCTCAAAGCAGGGCGCCGCCTCGCGCGGCCCGTCACGCTGAGCGAACTCAAGCAGCAGGCTTCTCTGAAGGACTTCCACCTCGTTCGAATGCCGCGGCTATCCGTCATGCCCGTGTCGGAAGCGCAGTGGAGCTCGATTCTGGATATGGCGCAGAAGAAGAGTGGTTAGTGGCTAGACCTCGCATTCCCGAGACCCAGCCCACTAGCCGTTGCGACCGATCAATCTTGAGCACCCGGTGTAACGAGTAACATCCGCCAGTCCAGCGTCTAGCCACTAACCACCAGCCACTAGTCACTGCTACTTCCCACCATTCCCGTCGCCAGACCCAGCGCCTGTTCGCCCGTAGGAACATCGAGGACGGTGGGCGCGTTCGGCTCAGTGAGTTCACCGGTACTCGAGTCGACGGTCAGAACATGGAGCACGGAGTTGGCGCTGTCAAGGCAATAAAGGAAAGCACCCGTGGGATCGAAGGCCAGGTTCGCCGCTGATGGCGTCTCGCCCTTCGAAGACTTCTCCAGGGAGTAGTGCTGCACCTCGGTCGGAGTCTGGTAATGCGTCAGGCTGTAGACGGTTACCGTTCCCGTACCGGGTTCGGCCGTGTAAAGATACGTTCCCGTGCTGTCCGCTGCGAGCCAACCCACCCCTTTGCCCGGATTCGCTACCGCTCGGATGAACGTCAACGAACTGGTGGTTTTGTCGTAGCTGTAGACGCCGACCTGGTTTAGCGTCGGCAGACCGGCATAGATCACCTTGTAGATCGGATGAAACACCAGTCCTTGCATTTCGGCGCCGGTGGAAGGGGCGTTCACACTGTTGATCGACTGCAGTTGCCCGGTCATCCGGATCTTGTAGGAACTGAGGGCGCCCGTGGTGAGCATGGTATCGAGAAATGCGAACCGGCCGCTGCTGTCGGTAATCTGCAGCATCTGCGAGGGTGAACTACCTTCCGTGAGTGCCAGTGTGCCGACGGAGATCAGTTGGGGCTTCCCGTAATTATTGAGCTTGAATATGCTGACGTTGGTCGCGTTCTTGTTGCCCTGGTTCTGCGCCGGATCTTCGTTCTTGTTGACCACGGACAGCCACGAGTAACCGCCGGTGAAGAGGTCAAATCCGAGGGCGAAACTCACCGGATCCTGGCCGTTCGACGAGACGGGCGTGCCGGTAACCTGTGTCAGGCTGCCGTCCGACTGAACGGTAAAGGATGTAAACGTGTTGCTGTGCCCGTTGACGGCCAGCACGTACTGGAGTCCGTTGGTGTTGGCGGGCGTCAGAAGAACTTCCTTGTCGGCGTCGAGAGCCGTCGAGGTTGACCCGGGGTTGTAGATGCCGGTGCCGCCGGTCAGGTAAGGGGAACTGGGCAGCGCCGTCAGTTTGCCGGTGCCGTCGTTACTGAAACCTAAAACCGAATTCGAGTCCGAGGTCGATCCGATGTTGCTTTCCAGATACACGGCGTTGATGGATTGGGCGCGGAGCAAGCTCACCGAGCCCGAGGCTACGATCATGACTGCCAGAGCGAGCCAGGATGGCGCGCTCTGGATACGATATGATTTCACCTAATCCTCCCTAAGAAGTGAACAATGAAATGCGCACACAGCGCATCCCGCCCTTGCTCCCCCTTTTGGTGCTGGTGCTTAGGAAGACGATGTTGGAACGATTAGAACCTTTCTCCCCCGAGCCTGGAACGAACTCCCAGCAGCAAGGGCTCAGCACGCACTCGTGAACGAACGCGGGACGTTCGGTCTCGCGCCGCTGCAACATGCGTTCAGTCAGTGTTATTGAAAACAGAGGCGTTTGGCAATCACCGAATATGGTATTGGCGGGCTGACAAACATACGCATGTCTGTTGCGCGGCCTTCCCGGCCTCGAATGAACCGTTGGACGGCGCGCTTGCCGGCTTCCTTCTGATGCTTGAACCTGCGCGTCGCGCGGATCGCGATTCCGTCGGCTTCGGCGGGCCCGAAGGGGCAAGCCCTGGGTAGCCGTGGGTGCAACCCACGGACATAGGGTCAACAAAGAACTGGGTAATGAACCCCGCAGGGGCTTGACCTCACCCGTGGAAGATTGCCGTCCGGCCCCGCCGGGGCCGAATTGTTGATCCGCCAGCGATTGGTTGACACCCACTTTCGGCGCTTCTTATAATCTCCCTTCGCCCTCCCAGCCCCGCATTTTTCTTGAGACCCAGCTGGCGAGCCCCAGGAGCATCTTGTCGACCACCGAGCAATCCGATCTGGTTGCGCAGCGCCGCAAGAAGCTCGAGTCGATTGTGGCGCTCGGCTTCGCGGCCTACCCGCAGCGCTACGATTGCACTCACAGCCTGCAGCAGGTCGTCGACGCGTACTCGTCGCACACAGCCGAGCAGCTCGAATCCGAGCGCGTGCACGTGCGCGTAGCCGGCCGCGTGATGACCATCCGGCCGCACGGCAAGGCCGGCTTCGCGCACCTGCAGAGCGGCGGCGCCCGGTTGCAGATCTACGTGCGCTTGGACGCGGTCGGCGAGCGCGATTTCGAGCTTTACAAGCTGCTGGACCTGGGCGACCTGGCCGGCGTGGAGGGATATCTCTTCCGCACGCGAACGGGCGAACT
>JASHQD010000412.1 GCA_030037755.1 Terriglobia bacterium | reverse complement strand
CCGCTCTGATTCTCGAGCGCGCCGCTGCCGGTCAGGGTGATGTTGGCGGAGTTGGTGGCGATGCCGGTGGCGTTGTTCGCCTTCAGCACGCCGGTCAGCTCGTAAGTGCCGCCGGAAATCGTGGTCCCGGAGATGTTCGTGAGATTCCCGTTCACGTCGAAAGTGCTGCCCGAGCCCACGATGATCGCGCCGTTGTTGGTGAAGTTGCCCGCGGTGGTGAAGTTCGCGCCGCCCTGCAGGCTGAAGCTGCCGCCGCTCCCGATGCTGCTAAGAGGCGTCAGCAGATTCTGGTTGCCGAAGTTGGTGAGCTGAGCGGTTGAGCCGTTCAGGATGATGCTGGCGTTGTCGGCTGCGATGCTGGTGCCGCTCGAACCGAACTGAATCGTGCCGAAGGCGTCATAAGTACCGCCCGTCAGTGTGCCGTTGGCCGTGTTCGTGAAGTTGGTGAACGGGTTGCCGTTGGGGGCGATCTCCAGCGTGGCGCCTGTCGCCGCCTCAACCGTTCCGCTATTGGTGAAGCCGGACGAATTCGGGTTGATCAGCAGCGGAGTGCCGTTGGTGGCGTAGATCAATCCGCCGGCGGCGTTGACCACCGACAGGCCGTTGTCGCCGATATTGCCCGAGCCCTGGATGGTGCTGGCGTTGGTCAAGACCGGGTTGCTTCCGTACCCGAAGATGTAGTTGTTGCTGTTGTTCGACATCGTCAGCGTCCCGGTGCCGTTCAAAGTGACCGCGCCGTCGATGTACAAGCCAGTCTGGCTGCCGGTGGAATTCTCCTGGATAGCGCCGTTGTTGGTGATCGTCCCTTCAAGATAGGATGTCTGGCCATTCTCGAGCTGAAGGGATCCCGTTCCGCTGTAGGTGATTCCATTGAGGAGCGCGCCACCCTCGGTGATCATCACGCCCGCGTTCGTACCCGTGCCCTGCGTGGTCCAGTTGCCGCCGGTCACGGTGGCCCCATTGATCACGACCGTGCCGCCCGCCGCCGAACCCGTACCAGCCAGGGCCGTCACCGTGCCGCCGGTATTGGTGAGTGTGTTCTCGATCTGAAGCGTGCCGCCGCTCGAAGCCTCCAGGGTACCGGTATTGGTTGCGGCACTGGTGTCAATGGTGAGCGTGTTCCCATGCGATGAGGTGGCGTCGACGGTGCCCTCATTGATGAACGTGAGCCCGTTGTTGCCGATGTTACCGGACCCCTCAATCGTGTTGTTCACGTTGGTCAACGTAGCGCTACTGTATTGGTACAGGTAGTTGTTGTTGTTGTCGGATAGCTGTACCGTGCCGCCTCCGGTCAGGCTGGCTGAGCCGATGGCATAAAGGAAGGTGCTGCTGCCCGTCGAGTTCACCTGAATGGTGCCCGTGTTGTCGATGGTCCCTGCGATGTAGAAGTTCTGGCCGTTGGGCGTGTTGATCGTAGAAGCGTTCGTCAAGCCGCTGATCTCGCCGCTGTACGAATAGTAAGTCCCGCTGCCATTCAAAGTGCCGCCGGTGACGACTGCGCTGCCGTTGAGCTGCACCGCGGAACCGGATGCTGCCGTGATAGTCCCGCCGGTGTTGGTGATGTTGCCGTTCAACACCAACGTAGCGCCGTTGGTGGCCTCCAGAAGGCTGGTGTTGGTGACCGCGCCGCCGGATGGGGGACTGAGGGTCAGGGTACTCGACTGGTTGGCGTCGATGGTTCCCTGATTCACCAGGTTCATGCTGCCGTTCCCGATGTTTCCGGAACCCTGGATGGTCTCCTGGTTGGTCAGCGTGGTCCCGCTGGTAGCGGCCAAAAGGTAGTTATTGGTGTTATTCGACATGTTCACGACGCCCGTGCCGGTCAGCGTGGCGTTCTGATTCGTGTTCAAGTCAAACTCCGTGGTGCTTCCGGTGGAGTTCACATTGATCGTCCCGTTGTTGACAATTGTGCCCTGCATGTACGCGTTCTGGCCATTGGGGACATTCAGCACGCTGCCGCTGGTAAGCGTGAGCGAGCCTTGGGTCGCGCCGTCGAGCAGGGCGCTACCCTGTGCCGTGATCGATCCCGTGCCCGTGCTGGTCAGATTTCCGCCGGTGACGGTAGACCCGTTCAGGATGACCACCCCGCCGCTCAAAGCCTCCACGGTACCGTTGGTCCCGCTTCCGTTGGTGTTCGTAAGCGTGTTGTCGATCACCAGGGTCCCGCCGCTCGAAGCCTCCATAACCCCGAGGTTCGTGGCTCCGGGGCTGCCAGGGTTAATGGTGAGGGAGTTTCCGTTGGCGGACGTGGCGTTAATGGTGCCGCCCGCCTCGTTGGTGATCTGGGTCTGGCCGTCGCCGATGTTTCCCGAACCCGAGATCGTGTTGTTCACGTTCTGCAAGACGGCAGCGCCGCCAGGTCCGAAGATGTAATTGTTGTTGTTGTCGGACATCGTCACCGTGCCGCTACCGGTCAGAACGACGGTGCCGCTCAACTGGAGCTCCGTGGTGCTTCCACTCGATTGCACTTGGACGGAGCCCGTGTTGTTGATGGTGCCCTCCAGGACGCTGGTTTGACCGTTCTGCACCGTGACGGTTGCGGCGTTGGTCAGACCATTTAGAACGGAACCGCTTTCAGAAATGAACGTGCCGGACCCGTTGATCGTGCCGCCGTTGATTGTCGCCGCATCGAAGGTTACCGTTGAACCCGAGCCCGAGGTGATCGTGGCGCCCGTATTGGTGAAGGTGCCGTTATAGAGGAACAGCCACCCGCCGCCCGTAGCCTCCAGCAGGTTAGTGTTGGTCACCCCGCCGCTTCCAGGGTCGAGCTCGAGAGCGTTATTGTGCTGAGAAACGGTGGCGTCGATCGTTCCGTTGTTGACGATGGTCAGGTTGTTGTTGCCAAAGTACGCGCCCGGACCTTGAATCAAACCGTTATTGGTGAAGGTCGCGCCGCTGGTGTTGGCGAAAATATAGTTGTTCTGATTGTCCGATAACGTGATATTGCCTGAACCGCCCAAGGTGGCGCTGGTGATGACCTGCAGCTCGGTCGCGCTCCCACCCGATTGAACATTGATCGTTCCGTTGTCGGTCAGGTTGCCGCTGACGTACAGAATCTGCCCGTTGGGAATGTTCAGCGTGCTGCCTGTGCTCAGGGTGATCCCATTGGTTGCGGCATTGAGCTCGGAACTGTTTTGAGCGGTAAGCACACCGCCGGAACTGCTGGTCAGCGTGCCACCGGAGATCGTAGTGCCGTACAGGTAGGTGTTGGAGTTGGCGCCGGTGGAAAGAATCGTACCGCCGACGTTATTCACGTTACCTTCAACGTAGAGCGTGCCGCCCGCGGTCGATTCCAACGTGCCGGTATTGGTCGTGCCCCCGCTGTTAGTCCCAGTGGCGTCAACCACCAGGTAATTCGACTGGTTGGCGTCGATGGTGGCCTGATTGATCAGTGTCAGTCCGGCTCCGTTAGCACCGATGACGCCCGAGCCCTGAATGGTCTCCTGGTTGGTCAGCGTCTGGGTGGCCGCCCCGGCAGCGTAAATAATGTTGTTGGTGTTGTTGGACAGAGTGACGGTTCCGGTGCCGGCCAGGGTAGCATTCTGGCCCGAAGCCAGAACCAGCTGGGTGCTGCTCCCGCTGGAGTTGAGAGTCAACGTGCCGTTATTCGTGATCGTGCCCTCAATATAAGTGGCCTGACTGTTGGGCACGTCGAAGTTGCTTCCGCTCGAGATGGTGAGCCCGTTCAGCAGCGCGTTATTCTGCCCGTAGATTGTGCCCCCAGAAGTGGTGGTCAGCGTGCCGCCGGTCACCGAAGCACCGTTGAGGTAGGTGCTGGAACCTGAACCCGTGGACAGGATCGTTCCGCCGGTGTTCGTGACGCTACCCTGGATGTAAAGCGATCCGCCGGCGGTCGATTCCAAGGTGCCGGTGTTGGTGGTGCCCAGGTTTCCGGTGCCAGCCGATTGAACAGTAAGAGAATCCGATTGATTCGCGTCGATGGTACCGGAGTTAATCAGGGTCAATCCCGCTCCGTTGCCGCCGAGGACGCCGGAACCCTGAATGGTCTCCTGGTTGGTCAATGTCTGGGTGGCGGCGCTGGCCGCGTAAATAATGTTGTTGGTGTTGTTGCTGAGAGTGACGGTGCCACTGCCGGTCAAGGTAGCATTCTGGCCCGAAGCCAGAACCAATTGGGTGCTGCTCCCGGTGGAGTTGAGAGTCAACGTGCCGTTATTCGTGATCGCGCCCTCAATATCAGTGGCCTGACCGTTGTTCACCTCGAAGTTGCTGCCGCTCGAGATCGTGACGCCGTTCAGCAGCGCGCTGCTCTGACCAAAGATCGTGCCGCCGGAACTTGTGGTGAGCGTGCCACCGGTCACAGACGAGCCGTTGAAGACGACGCTGGACCCCGATCCGGTCGCTTTAATCGTACCGTTGGTATTGGTGATCGTGCCGTCCACGATCAGCTCTCCGCCATTGGTGCCTTCAAGCGTCCCGGTATTGGTCGTGGTGCCTTGACCGTTGAGCGTCAAGGCGTTGGAGGCGTTGTCGGCGTCCACCACGGCGGTACTTCCGGAGTTCGTAAAGTTCAGCGAGCCGTTCCCGAGCTGCCCCGAACCCTGGATCGTCTCCTGGTTGGTTAACGCATTCCCGGCCGTTGACGCAGTAATGTAATTGTTGGTGTTGTTCGACATGGTGAGCGTGCCGCCACCGCTCAGCGTGACTGCGGAGCTGCCGATGATCAGCTCCGTGGTGCTCCCGCCTGAGTTGATCGTCATGCTGCCGGCGTTCGAGATGCTGTTGCCGTCAATGGTCAGGTCCAAGCCGTTGTCCAGGGTCCAACCGTTGGTCGACGCGCTGAGCGTCATGTTGTTGATGGTGGCGGTGACGTCTTCAGTGACGGAGGCTGCCGAGCCCGTGCCGTTGATCAGCACGTTATCGCTGCTGTTCGGGAGGCCGGCGGACCAGTTGCCGGCGTTATTCCAGTTGCCGCCGCCGGCGCCGTTCGTAAATGTGTCCGTGGTGATCGGAGGAGCCGTGCCGCGCCCGCTGGACTGCGGATGCGCGGTCAGCGGTAGCGAGAGCGTGCCCGCTTGCTGATTCATGATGCCAAGACGGCCGGAGTTCACCGAGAGTTGATGCCAGCCCGAAGGCGCGAGCACGACGGGCTGCAAATCGAGTATCCAGGCGCCCCCCAACACCGCCGGACTCAGCTCCACGACGTGATACTGCGGCCGCTTGGCACGCGGCTGGCCCAAAGCCAGGCTCGCCAGGAACAACATGGCAAGCGCAACCCTCGCTAAGGGTAGTCTCGCGGATTCTCTAGGGAAAGTTCTTGCGGACATCGGATCCTCCTCCGAAGGGTCATTTCGTAGAAATTGAGCTGAAAGACCCCCGAACAGCACGTCAAAACAACTTCCGGCCCCTGGGCCTGGCCGAAAGAAACGGATCAAAGTGTTTATCCCAAATACAAGCAAGGGTCAAGTCGCTAGATAGCTAACAATCGCGATATCAAAGAGCCCGCTCGCCGGTCCGTCGCAAGCGCCAGGCAGGCTACCGTGCCGACGAGCGGTTAAAGCACGACACTGTGCTGCGGCCAAGCACCAAGCCGCAGGGTCCGCCAGTATGCCGGTCAGAGGAAAGCTTGGCAAGCGTCAACACGCGACAAAGTACGACAAAAACCGCTTATGTGCAGCCGTTGCCAATATGTAACGACAGAACGACGAACTTCTCGAAGTCAACGATAGTTGAGGGTCGGGAGGCAAGAGTCGATGGGCTGGAGAGTCTCGAAGACCCAGGTTTTCGGGGGATCCCAGTCGGGTCTTAGGCCTTCCTGGCACCGCCTCTTCTGGGCATTCTTACACCTTATGGCCTAAGTTATTGAAAACATTACGCAAATGAACTTTTTCACTTTTCTCACTATTCCCCACTGTCCCATTTCGGGAGGACAATTTCTAGGTCGGCCTCTTGCCGACGGTTTTGCGGGAGGGAATCGGCGCGGAGGTGCAAATTTACCGAGCGAGGCCGTCAGGTTACTGAGAGTCAGTGGTTTAGCTGAAGAAACGGGGAGGACACCGGTGGGCCGATGAAATACGTCACTGCAAGCGCGAAACAGCGGCACAGGCAATGGGCGACCGGGGCCGGACGGGTTGCGCGACGGCGAAAATGGGACCCCTCCCCCCCGGTCAAA
>JASHQD010000411.1 GCA_030037755.1 Terriglobia bacterium | reverse complement strand
CCTCCGGCTCGGAAGGCGATACAATGTGAGCAGGGGCCCGCGGCATGACGTTCACGCCACGAGTTGTTTGGATATGGAGAAGAAGGTATTCTGGCTCAGTCTGGCGCTGTTCAGCCTGATTGCAGACTTCACGCTGCCGTTCATCTGGGCTGTGTTGGCCACGCTGCCGATCGTCGTCCTAAGCTGGTGGATTGCCTATCGCAGCGGCTGGTTCTAATGGGTGCGAACGCCTTGAAGAAACGGCCGTGGTCTGGCGCTCGGGTGCCGGTCGGGATTCTCTATACAGGCCTGACGCCAACGGTGGGATCGTCCACTTTGAACCCCATGTCGATCGAGCGCATAATCTCATCCCACACAGGCGTGAATCGGTCGGCATCGCTCGCCCAGAAGTCCAGCGTGAGCAACGCGTGAGCGCTGACGCCGCGCGCGATGGCGATGCGCGAGCGCGCTTCTTTGCCGTTCTCGATCGATGATGTCTCCACCCAGACGATTTCCACTCCGGGCCGCTGCTGGCGATGAATATCCATGACGTCCGGCCCCGCCTTGTCGCCGACTGAGTTGAGGATGAGACCGTCGAGATCGAGTCCGCTCCAGTCGATCTGCGAATGCCGGAGCAGTGAGACTTCGAGGCGGCAATTGTCGTCAGGCGGAGTTACATCGTAAACTTTCACTGAGCTCTCACTGGGCTCATACACCCATTCGCGAGGCACGTCGAACCGCAGCGCGCCCTGCGCAAGCACACAGATCTTGTATCCGGGGTTGCATTTCCAGGTGTGGCCTTCCTTCAGTTTCAGCGTGGTTCTTTCGAAGGTCGGCACCTCAGGACCTCTCTTCCGACTTAACGCTCGAAAACCTGCGCCACTGGAAGGGTAAATTCGGGCAGGAGCGATGACGTGACGGAATCATGTTCGCCGTAGATCGATACCAACTCGTATCCCCCCTCGGCCTGGCGATACACCTCGATAGCACGCACGTCCGGATCGACGATCCAGTACTCGGGCACGCTAAAGCGCGCGTACGCCTTGAGCTTGGGGCCGCGATCGATTGATATCGAGCTTGGCGAGAGCACCTCGATGACAATATCTGGCGCGCCGCGAATCCAATCCTGCAGGATGCCGCGGTTGTTGTTGCGAACGAAGATGACGTCCGGTTGGAGCACATCAAACTCACTGAAGATGACGTCGAGCGGCGAAAGAAGAATCTGCCCGATCGCGTGTCGATCGAGGTAGCGAACGAAGACCGCCGCGATATGTCCGATCGTTCTCTGGTGCGGTACCTTGTGGGACGGTGACACAATCAGCTCCCCGTCGAGGATTTCCCTGCGCTTGCCATCGTCGGGCATCACAAGCAGGTCAGCGTGGGTGTACTTGGTGCTGATCACCATAGACAACCTAATCCAGACCCTCGGTGTATTCGTCGATCACAAGTTTGGCGTGTTCAGCCTTAGTGGCAAGAACCTCGGCTTCAGCCCAGACCCTGCCGAGACCGCGATCGTAAGCAGCGGACCCGGGCTTTGCGCTCAGGAGCTTCTTCAAAGCCCGATCATAGTTGCGCGCTTGCTCCGTGACCTCTTTCAACAACAGCTTAACTGTGTTATGCGAGACTGGCGCCATTGATCGATTCTTCATGGATGCTCACGTCAGCCTCTGCGATTATAGCGCGGGCGTGCGTCAGCGGCATCCGATGACTGCACCTTAAAAAAACGAAGGCCGCCTGATTCAAGGCGGCCTTCTGTGATTTCTCCGATCTGTCCGGTCGCCCGGTTACACCGACGCTTTCTCGCCGATGCTTACCAGCTCCCCGTGACCATTGCCATTGGCGTGGCCGTTGCCGTTCGAGTGGCCATTGCCATTCGCGTGACCATTCCCGTTACCGTTGGACTTCGCCAGCACCGGGCCGATCGATACGAGTTCCGGCTTGGGCTTCTTCAGCACCATCTCCTCGTAGATCTCGCGCACCTGCTTCGCTTCGTAGGCCGCCTTGCGCCGCACCTTGTCTTCGTCGGCGGCCGTCATGGGGATGTCCGTGGCGCGGTCGCGGACGGCATTCACGTCGTTCTCGCGAAGCTTGAGCGAGTGCTCATAGTTCGCGAGATCCACACTCTTGCCGCGCGCGTAGATTTCGTGCTTGCCGTGCGTCTTGTACCACTCGGCCACGGTGGCGTTCTTGTGCATGTTCTCGATGATGTTGCGCCAGCCGATGCCCGTGTTGTAGGCGCAGAAGGAGATTTCGCCCTCCTGAGTCGCGTACGGAATGATGCACATTTCGGTGCGGCGGAAGTCGTAGTTGAACAGGTCCTGGAACCACATGCCGGCGATAAAGAGGAAGTTCCAGGGATCAGAACGGCGCTTCAGAGCGTCTTCGTACGTGCGCTCGGGGCTGGAATCGCCGTACTTCGCCTTGGTCTCGCCGGTGAGCGCGAAGCTCTTGTCGAATTTCTTCAGCAGATCCACCAGCGCCAGGCTCTTCGGAGCCCTGAAGGGCCGGTAGTTCTTGAGCAGGCACAGGCCCATCATGACGTTCGAGAACGTCTTGCCGCGGCCCGCGTCCGTAATCTTCTGGATGTCGCGGATCATCTGCGGAATATTGAGGAACTCCGGCACCGGCGCCGCTTCCTTGGTCTCCTTGTTGATCATGAGCGCGGTGCCGATGCCGCAGTTAGGATGGCAGCCGCAGCTCACCATGCCCCATTGATAGTCGGGACCGTGCGCGAGATCGGCGAAATCGGAGAACGTGCTGAAGAGCGAGATCGGGAACCAGTCGCGCGTCGGTTCAGTAATCCCGACCTGCTTTTTGACGTCGCGTGCCATGTGGGAGAGCGTGTAGCGCTGCCGCAGACGACGCTCGGCCGTGACGTCCTCGTCGCGGCCGGTGAACGATACCGGCTGGAAGGCGATGAAGGCGATCTTCTTGGGATTGTCCATGGCGAAGCGGATGATCGGACCTACCTGGTCGTTGTTGACCTCGTTCACCAGCGTGGTCACCAGGATGATCTCGATGCCCGCCTCATGCATATTGTTGATCGCCTGTAGCTTCACGTCGAACAGGTTGCCGACCTTGCGATGGCTGTTGGCGTCGTTGCCGATGCCGTCAAACTGCAGATAGGCATAGCGGAGTCCCGCATCAAAGGCCCGACGGCAATAATCCTTACTCTTCGCGAACTCGATGCCGTTGGTGGCCGCCTGGACACTGTTGTAGCCGAGCTTGCGGGCGTAGCGCACCGCGTCGATGAAGTAAGGCGACATGGTCGGCTCGCCGCCCGAGAACTGGACGCTCATCTGGCGCCGAGGCTTGATCTTCAGCGCGTTGTCGAGGATCTCCTTGATCTCTTCCCAGGCGAGTTCGTGCACGAAGCCGACCTGGTTCGCGTCCATGAAGCAGGGGTCGCACATCATGTTGCAGCGATTGGTCAGATCGACCGTCAGCACGCTGCCTCGTCCGTGCTTGATGGTGCTCGACCCGTGATTGTGCAGGTCGCTGTCGTTGTGCGCGCGAATGTCGCGGCCGGGAAAATTCGACTCAATCCACTTCAGGAAGCTCGAGTCCACCGCCATCATGTCTTCGAAGTGGCCGTGAACGGGGCAATCCTTGATCATCCAGACCTGGCCATCGCGCTCGATAATGCGTGCCTTGATCTCGCCCACTTTCTCGTTGCGCAGCGTGCTAAGGTCCTGCTCGCCGCTAATGATGCGCTCGCGCGCCTCCTTCACGCAGGTGGGGCACAGCGAGTCGGTCTCGCGCGGCCAGCCCAGCTGCGGGCGCGTCTTCTGCCACGATTTCAGCATCGGCTTGTCGGACCACTTCGGCGTGAATGCCGCATTCGGCTTGTACTTATTGAAGAACTGAATGGTATCAAAGGCTGCGCCGGCCGTGACGGATATGGCGCTATCAACGTACTTCATTAACCTTTGGCCTCTAACTCTGGGCATGTTCTCTCCTCACTCGACAAAAGTAATCGCTGCCGATGAAGCTGGCAAGCGCCGGGCCCGCCTACCCGGATCACACGAAAGGGACGCGAGACGCCCTATGGGCGCAGATTATGCCTTATTACGCCCGAATATAACAATTTTGTGCCGAACGGCGTCATTACCCGGTTAGATGGCAACAAAATTGACGTGAACGGCGCGGGCGAAATCCGTTCAGAATCAAGGAGTTGACGCCGAGGACCGGGACACGCGCATCTTGCATCCTCGATCTTGAGCTCGGCGACCCGCCGATATTCGGACATCTCCTGTGGGTCGCTCGCCCTCCTGTTT
>JASHQD010000410.1 GCA_030037755.1 Terriglobia bacterium | reverse complement strand
GGCTCTTATTCCTTGTAGTCATCAGTTTGGTCGCGATATTTCCCGCATTCGAGGCCGCGCGGATCGCGACGGCCGTGACTCTTGGCTCCTCGATGAATCCCGAGGACCTGCACCGCGCGCTTTCTCTCGACCCGGGGAACGCCGACCTTGAGCATCGCCTTGGAGTGGCGCTTTTCTATTCCGACTCGACGCCGGATCGTGGTCATGGAATCGACCACTTGCGTCGCGCCACGATGTTAAATCCTCATGAGGCCCTTTATTGGTCCGATCTGTCAGCGGCATGCGAAGCGCTGCACGATAAACCCTGCGCCGATTCCGCGGCCGCGAGCGCCCTCGACGCGAGCCCGATGACACCGCGCTTGTATTGGGCGGCTGCGAATCACGCTCTGCGGGCCGGTCGTCAGGTGGAGGCGTTCCGGCTCTTCCGGTACCTGCTCGAGCTCGATCCCTCCTATGCCGAAGCCGTGTTCCACGTGTGCTTGCGGGCGGCTGGTACGCCGGGCAGCGTCGATCGGGGAATTCTCGCGGACACCAGGAACGCACACGTATCGATGACCTTCGTGAACCTTGTGAGCAGGCTCGAGGATTACGATTCTGCCTACGTTGAGTGGAAGCGTGTCGCATCGGAGGCTGATTCTGTGGCTGGGCCCGTGACCGTCGCCGAGGCGGAGCCCTATCTCGATCGCCTCATCAGCGCGGGCCGCGAACGCGATGCCGTCGCCGTCTGGGATGATCTCGAGCATCTACGCGTAGTCTCGTCGGCGGACTCGATGCTGCGTCGCGACGCCGTGTTCAATGGCGGATTCGAACAGGTGCCACTGAACGCGGGCTTCGACTGGCGCTATAATCCGCAGCCCCTCGTCTCTGCCACGATTTCGGATGTCGCGCACACGGGCTCGCACTCGATGCGGGTCGAGTTCACAGGCGATCGCAACGAGGAGTACGAGCCGGTGTTCGAGGTTGTGCCGGTCGAGCCTGGCCGTTCATATAGGCTGTCCGCGTTCGCCCGCAGCCAGGCGATCACGTCCGACACAGGTCCGCGGCTGCGCGTGCGTGATCTCACCTGCTCGCCAGTTTCCTGCCTCGACGTTTCGAGCTCCGGCGTGACCTCGACCACGGATTGGCACGCGATCACGCTACCCTTCACGGCCGGGCCTGAGACGCGATTCGTGCGGCTCGCGGTCTGGCGTCCGCGCAGTCGTGGCTATCCCTCTGAGATCGGCGGCGTGTTGTGGATCGACGATGTTTCCATGGTCGAACAGCCGCTGGAAGGGTCAGTCGGCACAATGGCAGAATCGCGCCGCTGAACCATCATGGCTACTCTCCCGATTCCTATTGACTCGGAACTGCCCGAGGTCCTAGTCGGCGCCGCAAGCGTAGCGGTCCGAGAGCGCGCGAGTTGCTGGGCCCCGACCGCGAGCCGTTCGACCCTGGCAGCGGTTCTGGCGCTTTCCACCATGGCGTTCGGGTCGGTACAGGCGTGGGCCTGGGCGTTGATTACGGGAGCTGTCCTTCTCTGTTCGACGCTCTGGGCGTGGGATGTTCTCGATCGGCGGGTGCTGCGACTCGTATGGACTCCTTTATATTTCCCCGCCACGATCCTTCTTCTCCTCGCCTGCCTTCAGTTCACGGCTCACCTGAGCGCTGACCCTGCGGCCACGCGCGAGGCGCTGGTGAAGCTGGTCACAGATTTAGCTATCTTCTTTTTGGCCTGCCAACTCTGGCATGACGCGTCGCCGCGCCGGTTGCGCCGCCTTGGATTGTTTGTGACCGTCTTTGCCTGCGGCTTGGCGTTTTTCGGTATCCTGCAATTCTTCGCGAGCCCGGCGATGATCTACGGCATCGTGAAGCCGCGCTCCGGCGGCTGGATCTTCGGGCCGTACGTAAACCACAACCACTACGCCGGCCTGATGGAGATGCTGATCCCCGTGGCTCTGGGTTACATGATCCCGTCGCGCCCGCAGCCGGCCAGCCAACCACGCGGTGTGCTGGTTCGCAGCCTCGGCCCACTGGCGATTCTGATTGCGGTAGCGTCGGTGCTGCTGTCGGGATCGCGAGGCGGGATGATCGCGCTCGGCCTCGAAGCCGTACTCGTGACGGTGATCGCGGCGCGATGTTTGCCGTCCACGCGCCGCCGGCGCGCTGCCGTGGGGGCAATCGTGGGCGTGGCAGCGTCCGCAGCGCTGTTCCTCTGGCTTGACCCCGGACGGATTTCCCGTCGGCTCGGCGCCGTGGCCGATCTTCCGCGTGCGCCCGAGGCGACGCTCGGCGAGCGGTTGGAGCTTGCGCGCGACGCCCTGCACATCTTCCGGACTCATCCCTGGCTGGGCACAGGCTCCGGGAGCTTTGCCACCGTCTACCCGCGATATCGTAGTTTCGCGAGCGACCTCGAATGGGATCACGCTCACGACGACTACGCCGAAGCGCTCGCCGAAACCGGCCTCGGCGGCGGTGTTGCGATCGTCCTCGCGATCGTCCTGTTCATAGCTCTTGCCCTTGGAAACGTTCGGGAACGCCTCGGTCGTGACGACGGATGGATCCGGCTTGGCGCCGCCGTCGGATGCTGCGGATTGCTGGCCCACAGCTTCGGCGATTTCAATCTCCACATCCCGGCCAATGCCTCCTGGTTTGCGTTCCTGGCGGGAATCGCTGTAACCGGAGTGTTACAGCGCTCAGAGCCTGTGGCGGCGCCGGCCTCAGCCCCGAATAGCGGCGCAAGACTCGCGGCGATTGCGGAGACCAGTCCTGAATAGCTTACACTCCGGCTACTTCCGCAATCTGATTACGACCGCGGCCGGGCAGGCTACCGTCCTAGTCTTGGGTGTATTTACCGGAATCGTTTCCGCCCGACTGCTCGGACCTCAAGGCCGTGGCGAACTGGCTGCGATCACCCTCTGGCCGATCGTGGCCGTGCTGCTCGCAAGCCTCGGGATGAACCAGGCGATCGTCTTCCATGTTGGGAAGCGCCGGTTCGCGCTGGAGGAAGTCTGGACAGCAGCGCTCGTTATCTGGCTCCTTCAATCGCTGGTGGTGCTTGTCGCCGGCCTGGCGTTGCTGCCGGTTGCTCTCCGGCAATATGGTCCGGAGACGCGTCATCTGGCGCTGATCTTCCTGGCATTCGCTCCACTCCTGATGCTTGCTGGCTACCCTGCAAATCTCGCGCAGGGCAGGTTGGACATGTTGTCATTCTCCGTGCTGCGCGCCATCGCACCGCTGACTTACGCTTGTGGGCTCGCTATACTGATGCTGCTGGGCCGAGCAAGCTTGCGTGGGATCGTCGGATTACAGGTGGCAGGCCTTTGCCTGGCCGCCGCCGCGGCGCTCTGGCTGGTTCTCTGGCGGTTCCGGGTTGGGCTGGCGTGGAGTCGCGCGGCCTGCGGGGACCTGTTGCGCTTCGGTGCTAAGTCCAACCTCTCGTCGCTCGCAATCTATGTTAACCAGCGCGCGGATCAGCTGCTGCTCTCGCTGTTTGTCCCCCCGCGCGACCTCGGGCTCTACGTCGTGGCCGTGGCGCTTGCGACAGCGGTTGGTTTCATCCCGCAGGCCGTGGGTGCAGTCACTATTGCGACGGGTGCGAATCTCGATCCCGACGCCGCGCGCATGGTGATCGCCCGCTCCTTCCGTGTGACGCTGGCGGCGCTTGCGGCGGCTTGCGCCGCTCTCTTCGTAATCTGCCCCTGGCTCGTCAGCCTCGCGTACGGACCATCGTTCGGCGGGGCGGCCACCGCTTGCCGAGTCCTGCTTCCCGGTACCATAGCGCTCGGGCTCAATCAGGTGCTCTACGACGGCGCGCGTGCGCTTGAGCAGCCATTGCTGCCGTCGTATTCCGAGGGCGTGTCGATCATCGTCACGATCGCCGGGTTGATGTTAATGCTGCCGCGATTCGGATGTCTGGGCGCGGCTGTCGCCTCAACTACAGCCTACTTTGCCAGTTTAGTATTCATGCTCGGGCTGGCGCGGCACAGATTGAATCTCGGGATGCGCGACTTGCTGGGTCTCGTTGCCGTCCCGGTCTTCGGGCGCGCGGCCGAGGTCTAAGCGGAGCGCTGTAGCCGCAATGTCCTCACCGTCGTGCCTGCTCTCCCCTCTCGCGGATGCCTTCGATGTGTCGTCACTCCCGCTTTTTCCAGGAATGACGAAACGTCGACGTGGCGCAAATGACACCACGACTACCGTCGCTACAGCCATGAGACCGCGGCAACGTCTCAGCAAAGTATTGACCGCCGACTACGAGCACCTGGTCAATGCCAGTTGCTCCGAGCAGCCATACGCCATTCCGCCGTCTGTGCAGCGCTACTTCAACAACGCTTACGCTTTCCAGTACGTCACGGCGATCCGGAAACTCGTGGGCGACGCGCGCAACATTCTGATTATCGGTGACGCAGGCGCGCGCGACTATTTCTCGCTGAAGCTCGCTGGTCGAGACCCTGTGGTGCTGGACATTGCTCCACAACCGCTGGTGCCCGATCTCGTGATCGCCGACGCGAATGCGCCGCTTCCGTTCGCGGACGCCGCTTTCGACGCGGTCGTGATGGCGGAAGTGATCGAGCACCTGCCAAACGACTTTGCGGCGCTGAAGCGAATCCGGCAGATCGTGAGAGACGACGGCGCTCTGGTCCTCACCGTGCCGTATTTTCACGACGCCGAGCCCACTCACGTGCGAATCCACTCGCCCGCTTCCGTAGAGCGCCTCTTGCGCGCGGCCGGATGGTCGATTGCCGGGTACGTCGAAAAGGGCGGGGGACTGTGCAGCCTGGCTGGCTGGTTCCCGATTGCGATGACGATCCACGCCTTGAATCTGCTGGTCTTCAGGTTGAAACGGCGGACCTTTTATCAGCCACTGAATCGCAGAATCGCGGCCTTTGACTTTTGGCTGGGGCGGCGGCGCAATTCGCTGCATCGATGGTCACGCTTTTATGGCGCGTTCATCAAGTGCAGAAAAGCTGTCCCGATGGACCATATCGCGATGAACGTCCGTGCGTTTCAGAATCTCGATTTATCCATGGCGCAGCTTTCTCGAAGCGAAGCTGCATAGCGGGCAAGATCCCCGCGTTCCCACGGGGGGCTTGGCAGTGTCTCTTGCAGAGACGAGAAGATGCGGATCCTGATCTCGGGCCGGGCATACCCTGACTCTTTTGCGCGCAACATTGCGGTAGCCGCAGAGGGAATGGGCCACACCGTCCTGGCCGTCGACCCTTGGCCCGTACGGCGGCGGCTGGGCTACGCCGCCGAAATTATAGCGGAGTACTCGCTGCGGGCAGTGCCGCCCCTCGAGAAGTATCGACATCGCGCTCTCGTTCGAGCCGCCGGGGAGTTCGAGCCTGACGTGCTTCTGCTCGCGCACGGATTGCTTCATCCCGACGTCGCCCGCCACCTCCGCGGTGTGACGAGGGCCAAGCTGGCGGCGTGGTTTCCGGACGGTCTGGCCAACCTTGACCGGCAGTATCTCCTCGGAAGCGATCTGGACGCGTGGTTTTTCAAGGATCCGTACCTTGTCGAGACTCTTCGCGACAAACTCAACCTGAACGCGTTCTACCTGCCTGAAGCCTGCAATCCTCGTTGGCACCGTAGAGTGAGTTTGTCCAAGGAGGATCGGCGGAAGTATGACTGCGATCTCACCAGCGCCTGCAGCATGTATTACTACCGCGCTCGCATGCTCGAAATGTTCGCGGATTACGATCTGAAATTGTGGGGAACCGGCTTTCCGTTCTGGCTTGGCTCGCCGCTGCGTGATCGCTACATGAACCGCTACATTTCCGAAACGGAGAAATCAAAAGCGCTGCTGGCAGCCAAGATCGTCCTGAACACTATGCACTATTCCGAAATCGACGGTGTCAATTGCCGTCTCTTCGAAGCCGCTGGATGCGGAGCCTTTCAGATCGCGGATTGGAAGCCGGCGCTGCCCGATCTTTTCGAGGCCGAACGTGAGATTGTGACTTTTCGCACGCGCGAGGAGTTGCGCGAAAAAGTGGATTACTACCTGGCGCGACCCCAAGAGCGGCAGGCGATTGCGGATCGTGCTTAGGTGCGCGCCCATCGCGAGCATACCTACGAAATCAGGCTGCAGCGCATGTTTAAGATTCTGGGATTCTCGTCTGATTCCCGCCAGGCGGTTACGAAGGACACGCTGGCTGTCCCGTGCTGATGCTGTAGCGGCGGTGTCCTCACCGCCGCATCGTGGATCATCCGAGCGCGGTGCGTCGCACGATCATCCGGTTTCAATCGTCCAATGCGGCGGTGAGGACACCGGCGCTACAGCGCGAATGATGGAAGCAGTCCAGCCCATCTCGATTCACCCCAGACCGCGCGGAGTGCTGCCGCTGAGCCATCTCGCGCTACTTTGCGTACTGTCGATTGCGGCGGTTGGGTGGGGAGCCATCCTGATCTCCGGCCGGCAAGGTCACGAGTCAGAGCGCTTCATGATCCTGGCCGGACTCTACGGAGTCGCGTCCGTGGTTTTCATCGCCTCGCGGCTCCGCTTCGGCTCTTTTCGGCTGTTCGACGTTCCGTCTCTTGTCACCGCCATTGCATTCGTCGAGTTCGGGCTCGCGCCGCTGGCGTGCTTTGTCTTTGGCGTAAAGCTGGAATCGCCGGTTGACGGCGATTACGCGCTCTTCGAGCGTGCGCTGGTCTTTATGATGCTCGGGATGGGCGCATTCTGGCTTGGATGCCGCCTCATCTCACGGATCTCCGCCCCCAAAGCCGCTGCGCCACCTAACGTTGACGCCACCCAGACGGAGTCACCACCGATCGGCCGGGCTGTAATCTGCGCGTTGGTGCTGTACAGCGCTGCTTTCCTCGTGAAGACTTATCTACTCGAGAATTTCGGCTTCGGCTACGGCGCTTCCGAGGACGCCTACTTTCAAAACCTGGCGGCGATGCAGGTCGCCACCGTTGTTTTCCAGGTCGGAACGTATGCGCTGGTGATTCTGGCCGTTGAACGGACTTTTCATCCCTTCAGCCTGGAAAGAAAGGTGCTGTTCTGGTTGGTATTTGTCCCCGAATGCGTGTGGGGATTGCTCTCCGGGATGAAGGGCGAGCTCCTGCAGAATTTTCTCCTGGTCGGCGTCGCCGCCTCAATGGCCCGGCGCAAAATCAGTAAAGGCTGGATCGCCGCAGCTTTTCTTGGCCTGGTAATCGTTTATCCCTTTTCGAATCAATACCGCGACATCGTGCGTAATCGGCCGCAATCGAGCATGGATCTCTCAACCGCGAGCCGGATCAGCGCGCAGGCGTTGGAACAAGCCAGCGCCGGCTCAGGCGTGCAGGGCTGGCTCTCCGGCGGCGCCGGATTGGCAATCGGCAGGCTTAATCTGCTGCAGAGCATCGCGGAGCTGCTGAACCTCGGGCCTCGCGGGAAAATGCTGGAAGGCAAGGAACGCTGGTGGATGCTGCCATTCTATCCTTTCGTTCCCCGGTTCATCTGGCAGAGCAAGCCGATTCTGGACAAGGGGCGGCGATTCAGCATCGCGCTGGGCATTGGGAACCAGACGTCCACCGCGCTGACCTTCCCGGGTGATCTGGTGTTTGAATACGGAGTGGCGGGCCTGCTCTGCGGAATGCTCGTCTTCGGCATTGTTGCCCAGTATCTTACGGATCGATTTGCCATCGCCCAGGAGAAGCAGAGGCTGTTCATTTACACGGGACTGTTTCTGACGGTCCTCAACATCATCGAGTTGGACGCCTTCGATTTCTGGAGCACCTTGATTCGCAGCCTGGTGATACTGATCGCGGTCGCGTGGATAGCCTATAGAACTCCGCGCGATTGCACTCCGGCACGCCCGGCGGTGCGGACACCGCCACAGCGCGGTCGCTCATGCGGATCCTGATTCTGGCCACTGACATTTACACGCGCGGCGGAATTGCGCGTTACACCGCGACGCTGGCTCAGGCCTTGAGCGCGCTCCCGGCCAGCGTCGATGTGCTGCCGCTGCTTGGCCCAACCGCCATTCCCGTCACAGCGGGAATCCACTCTGGGTATTCTCGCGGGCTGGCTGTCGTCGCGATGGATTCCCGCTTTCGCGGGACTGACGATTGGGAGAGTTGCATTCTGACGCCTACCGCTGATCGGCTGAGCGCAATCGCGAAAGTCAGGCATGCGATTCGCGCCTACAGACGGGCGCGATCGCGGTACGACCTGGTGATCTGCAGCCACGTTGGCCAGGCGCCGCTCGCGGCATTCATTCAACAACGTTACCGAACGCCGTACATGGTTGTGGCGCACGGCTGGGAAGCCTGGGTGCGACTGCCGATCGTGAAGCGGCTGGCCATTCGCCGGGCCCACACACTTCTCGCCGTGAGCGTCTACACTGCGCGCAAGCTGGCGCCCTCGAATGGAATTCCGGCGGAGCGGGTGAAAGTCGTCTACAACGCGATTCCGGATGAAATGGTCTATTTACTGACAGGCTTGGCACACAAGTACGAGCGTGCGCACGCGCCAGGCGGGGGCGTGGCCGCCGCGCTCCGTGGGGCTTCGCGCGTGCTGCTCTCGGTGGCGAATCTCGCACACTCCTATAAAGGCGTAGACACGGTCATTCGGGCGCTGCCGCGGATTCTCGCGAGCGTACCTGGGCTACGCTACGTGGTTGCGGGTGGAGGTGAAGATCGCCCGCGCCTCGAAGATCTCGCGTCGAGCCTGGGCGTGCGCGACCGCGTGATCTTCGCCGGCGAGGTGAGCGACACCGATCTGGTGAATCTCTATCGCGCTTGCGACGTCTTCGTGCTGCCAAGCCGGTCGGGTAGGGGCGCATGGTCAAGCGCGCCCATGCAAGGTGAGGATCGGGCGCGCATCGGACGATCCGAGGTCCCGGCGGGCGAAGGATTCGGCCGCGTTTACGTGGAAGCGGCGCTCGCCGGCAAGCCGGTTGTCGGATCGATCGACGCGGGCGCCGCCGAAGCCGTACTCCACGG
>JASHQD010000409.1 GCA_030037755.1 Terriglobia bacterium | reverse complement strand
GCGGAAGTTGTCCCGCTCGCGACCTTGGAAATGTATCCCTTCGCATCGAACTTCCTGGATGTGCTGGCGTAGGACATGTAACGGATCGTGCCGTAGACGGGACGCTCGAACCACGGCCTGTCGTGCTTGCCCGCTATAGCCCAGGCGATCCCGGCGTAGCCGTTCGGATCGCGGCCATCGAGTTCATATCGATCGTTGAGGCGCACGGCGATTTCGCAGGCCTCCGCAGCCGATCTCGTCCACTCCAGAATCTTCTTGGCCCAATACATCCGCATGTAGCCGTGCATCCAGCCGCCGCTGACCATCTGCTGCTGCGCGGCATTCCACAGCGGATCGTGAGTCTCAGCCTGTTCGAACTGCCTCTCGGTGTAGATGTATTGACGCTCGTCGCGCGCGTGCTTTGAGAGGGTCTTGAGCGCCCACGGCTCGGCGCTCCCGATCGTGTCGTAGCGCGGATTGAATCGCACGAAGTTGATCCCGAGCTCGCGCCGCACAATCAGCTCTTCGAGAAAAGCCTCGCGATCGTCTTCCGGGGCTTCGGCGGCGCGTACGGCCAGGGCCACGGTGAGAGGTCCAATGTGGCCGAAGTGAAGATAAGGCGAGAGCTGGCTGGTGCCGTCGAGCTCAGGCTTGTTGCGATTGTGCGCGTAACCGGTCAGGCGCTCGCGGAGAAAGCGCTTCAAGATCCTGGCGGCTTCGGCAGTGCCTCCCCGAAAAGCCGACACGGGACTCACGGAGCGATCGATCGGGAAGCCGGATACGAAGTCGGCATCCGCAGCGAGCGAGAGCAGCCCCGATGGCGACTGCCAGGGTACTCGCGCCTTCGGGTTCGCACCCGGCCTCAGAAACTCGCCGAGAAGCGCATGGATACGCGGTCGAATGGTGCGCGCCGCGTACTGCTCCTTGAGCAACAACTTGCCCGGCACGACGACATCCGCATCGACTGTCCAGAGCGGCACGCGCAACCGAGCCGCGACAGACTGACGCCAGCGCTCCGTTTCGCGCAACGGATTCTCGTCGCCGACCACGAGGCAAGGCCTCACTGCTTCGCAGAACTTCGCCAGGTGATGGCCCGGCCAGGCACGCAACACGAACCCAACGCGTCGCCTCGCGAGACCGCTTGCGATGTCGGGGATGCCTTGCGCGAGAAACGTGTACGCGCGCAGGTTGGCATTGGGATAGTAGGGCACCACACCCAAGAAGACGACCACGGGTTTGCCCAGCACATTGCCGGCTTCAACGGCCGCGTCGAGCGCGGGATTGTCGAGCACGCGCTGCGCACGCTGCATCCAGTAGACGACCGCGCGGCCGTCCGGATCGGGTGGTCCGGCGCGGCGTACGCTGACGCGCGGGTCCAGTGTGAATCGATCCAGGTTACTCATCGCTTCTCGAACGTCGCTTGCTGAGTGGAACCGCGGTTCGAGCCTTCAGGACATCGATCCGAGCCGCGTCAATACCTTCTCGATTCCCTCAGCGAACGTCACCGGGACAGGCAACAGGCTGAGCACGAGATGACCTTCAGCCTCGAAGCCATAGAAGTGTCCGGGATGCACGAGCACGCCGTCATCGCGGGCCAGTATCGTGCAGAGATCGTCGTCATTTGCGGGCGGGCCGGCTCCGAGCCGCAGGATCGCGTACCAGCCGCCCTCCACGCGCAAGCGAACGGCGCGCGAACCCGGCACCGCGAGCCTGCGATCGAGTTCCTCAAGATTCTGCCTGAGCCGCGCCCTGAGCTGAGGCTGCACCGTGTTCCTGGTTGCGAGCAGCTCCCGCGCTGCGGACGCCACGGGTGTGCTCACCGACAGGTACGTGTCCGCAATGATCTCGAGACGCCCGATCGCCTGCCGCCGCTCGTCATTCGGACCGTTCACCACGATCCACGCAAGCTTCATTTGTGGCAGCGCCGAGATTTTGGAGAGTCCATTCAGGGTGAACGTCAGGACCGAATCGCAGGCGGTGTGTGAGAACCGCGATTTCGATTCGAGTGCGTAATCGCTGAAGACCTCGTCAGCGATGATCGCCAGCTCGTGGCGCCGGCACAGTTCCGCAAGCGCCGCCGATTCGTCCGCCTTCACGAACGATCCTGTCGGGTTGTTCGGATGAACAACGATGACGGCGCGCGGTATTCCGAGTGCGCGATTGGCTCGTTCGACGGACAAGGTGAGGGCATCCACGTTCATGTGCCATTCGGAGCCGTAGACGAGCGGGTAAGTGACAACCTCCAGATCGTTCAGGCCAGCCAGAAAATCAAACAAAGGGTAGCTCGGCTGAGGGGCAAGCACCGAATCGCCGGGATCAGCGAGCAAGCGAAAGAGATAAGCGTAAGCCTCGCTGGTGCTCGCCGTGAGGAAGATCTGGTTCGGCTCCACGCAAACGCCGCGCTCTTCGTAATAAGCCGCCACGGCGCGCCGGGCCTCGGGCAGACCATGCGGGTCCGGCGCGTAATCGAGTGCTGCGGGCTTCGAGAGCGCCTGCAGGATCGCGCGCGAGTCATAGTCGAAGCCGCAACGCGTCGGATTCGACTCGGTGAGATCAATCACGGGCAGGCCACGCGCGCGTCTTGATCCGATCTCGCGCGTGAGAGCGTTCGGTTCGAGCGGCCAGTCTGTCCGGCGGGCGAACATGGGGCGTCGCGGTGCCTCAAGAAGGTGCTTGTGCGGCGGTTGCCAAGGACATCAAGGTGACACGTGCGGGCTCTGGCTTGCCGGCGCCGGCGAAATAGAATGCGGCGCGGCCGCCTGCGGCGGACTTGGCTGTTGTTCGAGCACCTGGGTAAGCTTGGCGCTGTAGTACGGGAAAAACGCGCCTCCCGGCGGCGCCACCTCGACGCTCTCTGAGAAAAACCCCGGGCCAAGACGCGCGATCACGCGGCGGAAGAGGAAGCCAGGCGGCGGATTCGCTCCGCCCTGCGGATCGAAACTCGCGCGGTCATCCCTGACCGTCACGTGATACTGGGTCATGAATCCGGTGCTCGAGAAAACTCGCAGCACGAAACCGTGTCCGGAAGGATCGGCGCTCAGAAACCCTGTCCAGGTTTCGTGGAGCGCCGGGGCGGTTTTGCCGGCTGGAAGTGAAATCTCCTCATGCACTTGCAGAAATCGTTTCTCCAGCGCATAAGAGAGGGTCAGATGGACGATGCCTTCGGTCTCCTTTCCCGTCGAGACGTCCGTCGTGTGCCCGGCCCAGTCGCCAATCAACCATTCGAGGGCGGAAAAGTCCGGGCGGGACGGCAACGGAATATCATAGGTCGAAGGCGCCTTGGTCTTCTGACCTGCTAACGCAGATCCTGTCAAGAGGAGCAGCAACAACGGTGCGCTGAACGAGCGGCTGGATCTCATTCGAACCTCAACACGGACTGAAGACCGTACCCATCACACTCCTATCATACGGCAAGGCTCGCCGGAAGTCCTTGTGGTGGGAGCTTCAGCCCGTGGGCATGCAAACCAGTTCGGTCCTATAATGTGGTACCAGAATAGATGCGAATTCTACTGGTTGAAGACGAGCGCAAAGTGGCGAGTTTCATCGCGCGCGCGTTGCGCGAGCAAACCTATGCTGTCGATGTGGCCGAGACGGGCGCGCGTGGCTTGGAGCTCGCCTGGGAAACTTCCTACGACACGATCCTGCTCGACCTTCGCCTGCCGGACATGGATGGGCTGGTGGTTTGCCATGAGCTTCGCCGCCGCGGCATCCATTCTCCGGTGCTGATGCTGACGGCGCGCGGACTCGTGGAGCAGCGCGTCGAAGGGCTCGATGCGGGCGCCGACGACTACCTGACCAAGCCCTTTGCCATCGCTGAGCTCCTGGCGCGCGTGCGGGCGCTGGTGCGTCGCGGATTGAAGAGGAGCGAGGCCACATTGCGGCTGGCTGACCTGGAACTGGACCGTCACCGCCGCCGGGCGCAGCGCGGCGGCGTCAACGTACCGCTCACCTCCAAGGAATTCGCCCTTCTCGAGCTGCTGCTTCTGCGCGCTCCCGAGATTGTGCCGCGGACCGAGATCGTGGAGCATATCTGGGACGTGCACTTCGACAGCGGCACGAACCTGGTCGAGGTCTACATCAACCGGCTACGCCAGAAGATCGACCATGCCAGCCCGGTCAAGCTGATTCACACGGTCCGCGGCGTCGGTTATCGCCTGGGGTTGAAGGAATGAAACGTTCGCTCTCGCTCCGATCTCGCATGATGCTCCTGTTCGCCGCCGTAGTCGGCGTGTTGCTGGCCGCCTGCAGCATTGCATCTTACGCGCTGCTGTCGCATCAGGTTCGGGCGCAAGGCGACAAGGAATTGCTGGAGACGGCGGCGCCGATAACCGCGGATCTCGCTCCGGGTCCCGAGGAGCAGGACGTAAACGAACTTCAGATCCCGAACCAATACTTTGAGCTCCTCGATCCCGCAGCTCACGTGATTCAACGCTCGGAGAACCTGAGACCGGGCCTGCTCGAGATCGGTTCGGAGCCACTTGATCCTTTACACAACCAGTTCCGCACCTTGCACCGGACCCGCTACGGCAAGCTTCGCGTGGCATTAGTTCCCTTTGCGCAGGCGGGAACCACACGGTTCCTGGCGATCGCCATGTCCACGCGACGGGTCGATCAAGTGCTCGATCTGTACCGCGACGCCGTGCTGATCTTTCTTCCGCTCAGCCTGCTGCTCACCGCTCTGCTCTCAGCCTGGTATGTGGGCCGAAGCCTCAGGCCGCTCGCCGATCTCACCGAGCGTGCGTCCGCTATGGCGGAAAGGGTGACGTCCGCGGGTGACGCCGGCGGGAAACCCTTGTGGTGGCCGTTGCCCGCCGGCAATACGTCCGATGAGATCGGGCGTCTCTCGCAAACTTTCAACCGCCTGGCGGAGCGCGTGGAACTCGCGCTGACTCAACTCCGGCAGTTTGTGACCGATGCCTCTCACCAGCTCCGCACTCCCCTGACCGTGCTTCATGGTGAGACGGAGCTGGCGCTTGCTGAGCCGCGCAGTCCCGAGTCATACCGCGACACGCTACGCCTGCTCGAAGACGAACTCTCGAAGCTAAACCGGATGGTGGAGGGATTATTCACTTTGTCGATGGCGGACGCGGGACAGCTTCGCCTTGCTCGTGATCCGCTCTATCTCGACGAGGTGCTTGAAGAAAGCTGCATGCTCGTGAAAGCGCTGGCGCAAGCCAAAAGAATCCGGCTGGAACGCCATCTCGCGAGCGACATTCCGTATCGCGGCGATGAGGTTTTCCTGCGGCAGCTCTTCCTCATCTTCCTCGATAACGCCCTGAAGTACTCGCCGCCGGACAGCACCATCAGCGTCGGCATGGAAAGGCAGGAAGGAACGGTGCGAGCCAGCTTCACCGACGAGGGGCCCGGAATTGCGCCCGAGCACCTGCCGCACATTTTCAAGCGGTTCTTTCGCGCTCCGCGTGCGAAAGCAGAAGAGAGCCACAGCGGCGGGCTGGGTCTCGCCATCGCCGAGGCCATTGCGCACTGCCAGGGTGGATCGATCGAATGTCAGAGCACGCCCGGTCGCGGGTCTACTTTCACGGTGACGCTGCCGCTTGAGGGCGGGCCCGCACCCATGCCGTCACTTTCAGAAAAGACCCCTCCGCCGCGCCATAACGCAGCGGTGGAGAGACGCGGCTGACTTGGAGTGGTCTATGGCTAGCTGGGCAGCGAGATGCGCAGGTTCGATTTGCTGAGGCTCTTCACGAGCTGAGACTCGACCAGATCCTTGCTCCATCCGCGGGCGAACGCGATCTCATCTACCAGCAGGACCCAGGCCCGGTCGAACATGCGCTTCTCTCGGAAAGAAAGCGGCTTGGCCTGGCTCAGGATCAGCAGATTCTTGAAGACTTCGGCGACTTCGAGCAGTGAGCCGCTCCGCATCTTTTCGGAATTCTCCTTAAACCGATCCTTCCAATCGTGCGCGGATTTCATATCGCCGGAGTCCAGATACTCAAACACGGCCGAAATCTCGCGAAGTTTGGCCACGCGCCGCAAGCCCAGGTTCGCCACGTTGCTGGTGGGAACCATGACTTTAAGCCCATTGGAGTTGAGCTTCAGCATGTAAAACATTTCAGTCTGACCGGTCAAATTGCGGTGGGAAATCTGCTCGACGGTTCCTACACCTTGATTCGGATAGACAACCTTATCGCCTACCGTGAAGTGCATAACCCCCCCGGCTAACAATTTGCCTGCTTATGAGCCCAGACTAGCGCCGGACCCGCGTTCTGTCAAGCGAAAACGCACCTCAGGGCTCCGGGACCCGCAGATTTGTGAGGGTTTTCGAGATTGGGCGCTCAGCGGCTGGCCTTGGGAACAGCACATCTTTGTAAAAGTGGTTAAACAAAAGAAACAACACTGCAATGATCGGGAAGACCAAGGCGCTGCCCTCCGGCCCAACGCTGCCGCCGGTCAGCCAGCGTGGACCGTGAAATGACGAGTTCAGCAAATGCCCGGGAACCATGGCGCCGCTGTCCGGCGCCGAGTACAAGAAGCTCTCGGAGAAATCCCATGCCGCATGCAGGCCAATGGCGAACCAGAGGCTGCCCGTGCGGCGCAGGGTAAAACAGAAGAAGAGGCCAATCAGTCCGGCACAGAGCGCTCCGGTCCAGTCCTCACCAGGGTTACCGAGGTGGCCGGCGCCGAATGCCGCTGATAGAAGGATCGCGGCAGGCCAGAATCGCATGCCGCTTGCGAGCGTAGCCAACGCGTAACCACGAAAAACGTACTCCTCTGCAAACCCAACCACCAGGAACGAGATGCCCCACAGGGCCGCATACTTTGCGATCCCGCCACCCTGCAACGCCGGGGCGCCGAAATCGAACCCGTGGCCCAAATGAATCAGGATCAGGAGTGCGGTAAGCGCCAGGAATCCCCACAGCAGGCCGGTCCAGAAACGGAGGCCGAAGGCTTCACGGATCGGGAGGCCATAGTCACCGAGCGTTCGGTGTTCGATAAGATAGCCCATCACCAACGATGCACCGAGCGCCGCAAGGAACCCGCTGCCTTCGCCCGTCAACACGCCCGGCGGATGATACCGCTGTACCAGGGGACCGATGGCGACGACCACGGCAAGGCCAAAAAGCGCCATGAGAACCACATAGATCAGCAGCCGCCACCCGGCGCGCAGACCGTTGGGTCCGAAAAAGACGAGTTGAACAGGGTCGCGATCGGGCTGACGCGGAGGGGGCACATGCCCACCGGGCGATGGATTCACATTGAGATCAGTTTCATTCATGTCTCGTCGGCCCTCCGCGCGAATTGTACCTATGCCTCGCCGTTTGGCTCTGGCCCGGCATGACTGCTAAAATTAGAAAGAGAGTGCCACCGTGCATTTCGAGATTTCAAGCCGCTTTTCCGGCTGCGGCGGCAGGCGGTTGCAGAAGCTACCGAAGTTCGTCTGCGCGATAGGCCTTGGTTCTATTCTGACGATCGTGACGTCGCGAATCTACGCGCAGTCTCAGGCGCCGGCTCCCGCGCCAGCGGTCGACTCTCAGTCCACCGCTCCCACCGCCAAACACGGGAAAACGGTTCCGCTCAACCAGGCAGGCAGAATCAACCTCATCCGCGGACTCTCCAGCGAATCTGCCGTGGCCAAAGTCCCGCTCCCGCGCGGCAAGCACGGCATCATTCTCAACTCGATGGGCAAGATAGACCAGGCCAAGGCTCGGGAGGAACTGAAGCAAAACGGGCTCGCCGTCAATGCCGGCTCTCCCGTGGAGATTACGAAAGTCGTTTTCGAGTCCAACCGCCTGGTGTTCGAGATCAATGGAGGCGGCAAGGCGGGAACGCACTGGTATCAACACATTCAAGTGGGCATGGGTACGACGACGGCGCCGGTTGCGCCTGTGGATCCCAACCAGGTGACGACGAACGGCTCGTACATCACGCTTCGGTTTTCCGGACACGTTCCCAACCTCACCGTCGACCAGGCGAAGCTCCTGCTCGCCGACGCTCTCGACTTCGCGCGCCACTCTCCTACCGTACTCTACTCGCCCACGGTGCCGCCACAGTTCAAAGAAGCGATCAAGAACCACAAGGTGCTGGTCGGCATGGATCACGACGCCGTCCTCTCGGCCAAAGGTCCGCCGGATCGGAAAGTCCGCGAGAATCAGCCGGACGGGAGCGAGAAGGAAGACTGGATCTATGGCCTGCCGCCTCACGTCCTGTTCGTCACCTTCGATGGCGATAATGTCGTCAGCGTGCACCAGTATTAGGCGGCCCGAATCGCTACCGGCCCCTCGTGATCCCGGAAAAGGCGGTCTGGCCGTGATCGCTTTCGCGGTGGTCCGCGATGCGCCGTGGCCTGACTGAAGCGACCCTGAACTCGTGTCGGGCATCCTCATCATCTCCGGCGATTGGCAGTCACGCACCCTGCTGCGCGCCCAATTGATCGAAGACAAGTGTGACGTGCGGGCGTTCACCTCACCACAGGAAGCCAAGGGAGCCCTGGCCCCACCTGCCGCCTATCAGCCTGCGCTTGTGCTTGCCGACCTGTCGAGTTTTGGCCGCGAGGAAGTCGAGACCCTGGACGATTTGGTCCGTGGCCTGCCGGCCGGCGTGCCTCTCTGGATTATTGCAAGCCGAGGCGGACCGGACGAGGGATGGATTGAGTTGCTCAAGGGACCGCACCTGGAGAAGGCGCTGTTCAGGCCGGCCGACGCGGGAGAGTTGGTTGAGCAGATCAAAGCGCGCACAAAGTGCGGCAGGTAACGGACCGGGAACTCAGGCGAACCCGTGGCGGCTCGACCCATCTGCCGACAGCTGTCTGCCACAGATATGGCCCACCGTCCACTACCTGCTGCTACCTGTCGACTGCCGGTTGCCAACCGCCAACGGCCGAACCCTCGACCGTCGACTCATGCAAAACCATCCTCATGCCGTATTCCGGCCTGAGGGTCAGCGACGGCAGCGGCCACGTCCTGTGGCCCTTGACTGTGCGGAACCGGAAGCGGCGCATGATGGTGGCGAGCACCAGGGCGACTTCAAGCTGCGCGAAATCTTTGCCGATGCAGTTGCGCGGCCCACCGCCAAAGGGGAAATAGGCGAACTTCGGCAGCCGCTCGATGAGCCCGTCTTCCCAGCGCTCGGGCCGGAAGCTCTCGGGGTTATCGAAGAAGCGCGGATCACGATGCACCACCCACTGGAACATGGCCACCGTCGCGCCTTTAGGAATCGTGTAGCCGCCGATCTGGCAATCGCTCAGTGCCTCGCGCACGACGCCGTAAGCGGGCGGGTAGAGGCGCAGCGATTCCTTTATAACCCAATCCAGATACTTCAGGCGGCGCAGATCCGCCATAGTGGCCGGCCGGTCCCCCAACACTCGCTCCAGTTCATCAATCAACCTGGCCTCAGCCGCCGGATTTTCACCCAGCAGAAACAGAGTCCATGTGAGAGCGAGGCCGGTCGTCTCGTGGCCCGTGAAGAAGAGCGTGGCCATCTCGTCGCGAAGCTGCAGATCGCTCATCTCGATGCCGTAATGCTGCTGGGCGTGCAAGAAGGCGCCGAGCAGGCTGCGCTCATCGCCGTTCGCGCGCCGGCCCTCGCGGATGGCGTCGTAGATGATGCCGTCGAGGCGCCGCATAGCCTTTCGATATCGCAGGTTGCCCGGCGTGGGGACCCATTCCGGCACCACATACATCCCGAACCGGTCGGCGAACTGGTCGAGGTAGACGCTGATGGCGGCTTCGGCGCTTTCGAGTTCGTCGGCGAGTTCGCGCCCGAAAAGCACCCGGGCGATGATCTCGAGCGTGAGACGCATCATTTCCTTGTGAACATCGCGAGTCTCGCCATCCTGCCATTCGTCCAACTTGCGCTCGGTGAAACGCACAATAGTTTCGGCGTAGGTATCGATGTGCTCGTGACGGAAGGCGCGCTGCCCGATGCGGCGCTCGCGCACCCAGGCTTCGCCGTCGCTCGTGAGCAGTCCTTCGCCGAACAGCGCCCGGCTCTCGCGGAGGTAGACGGCCTTGATAAAGTTGCGGTAATTGGTGACCAGCACTTCTTCGATGTAGCGCGGATGGCTGATGAGATAGGTGGGGATGTTCACGACGCGCATGAATACGATGTCGCCGTATTCGCGCGCCACGCGCGTCGCGTACTTGACGTCTTCCTCACGAATTTCGGGCAGCACACCCAGCAACAGGTGCCCTTTCGGGCCGGGCGGGCGCATGGTCGAAGGCATAGTTTCAGGTTGAACAGCGCTCTGATATCAGATCACTGATCTTATCACTTCCCGCTTCCCGCGTAGATGGAATACAACACCAAAAGGTTGCCGCCGCAGTCTTGCCATCCGGCTCAATGTCGTGAGGTCCACTGCCGATGAATCTCAAGTGGGCGCGCTCGAATGAATCAATCGTCGAATCAAGCATCGAATCAGCCGGCCGGTTCGCGTGAGGGACTTCGCATCGGTATCCTGGAATTCGTTTGCAGTTTACCGAACCCCGTGCTGATCGACGAAAGCGGCTCGGCGTTTCGCTTGGACGGCCTGGCCGGTAAAGCACCGGAATGCGCCGATCCGCACGCTCTCCAGGTCAGGCTGCAGGTGGAGTTCGGCAAGCTTCTTCTGGAGATATGGGGAGACGGACGCTCACTGGTGCGCCGGCTGGAGGGCATGGAGCGCAAGGGCCGCGCGGCTTTGCTTCAAGCCCGCAAGCCTGGTGGGGGCGGCGCCGCGGTGGAACTGCAGATTCGTGATGCCGGCGATCGGGGGCCGATCAACCGTTCGCGCGAGGCTCGCCCTTGCGAATCGGCCGCGCGTCGCGCCGCCGATCGCCACGAATTTGAATGGCAACTCATGACGATGCTGGCGCGCGAGTATCCGAGCGCGCGCTTCGAGCGCGTCACTCATCGCTCCGACCGCGAGCGCGCGTTTTCCGGTTGCTATACGCGCGGTTGGGCTCGCCTGGGACGGGAAGCGTGGGCGTTTCTGGGCCTGGCGGAGTCTGAAAATCCAACCGCAATCGAAAACGCGCTGGTTTATGCATTGATCTGGCTCGACTGGCTGCGCGAGCGCTCCGATCGCAGCCAGCAAGTGTTCGTGAGCGGGGTCAAGTTGATCGTGCCTCCGGCCGCAGTGGCGGTAGCAGCGCATCGTGCGGCCTATCTGGACCAGCGCGCGGCCGGAATCGAAATTCTGGAGTGGACTCCTGCCCATGACCATCCGCGCGCCGTCGATCTCGGGGACTATGGCAACGTGGAAACGCGCCTGACGCCGCGCTGGCGAGGCGCGAGACTGCTCGAAGAGTATCGGCCGCTGCTGCAGGAACTCCTCGGCGCGTATGTTGACCGTGTCCGCGTGGTTCCGGACGCGACGGGTGACGCGCTCTCGGTGCGCGTCTTCGGCTTGGAAGTGGCGCGAATCGAGGGCCGCAGTGAGCCCGAAGTCTGGTTCGGAATCGAAGGCGAGCGTAAGCTGCTCGAAGAGGCCGGGGGCCAACGGGCCTTCCACGCGTTCCTGGACGAGGTCTTACGGCTGCGTCATCGCCGATCGAGCGATCGCTCGCACCCGCTCTTTCGCTCGCAGCCGGAACGATGGCTCGAAAGCCTGCTGATCGACGACGTCCGCCGCGTGGACCCTGCGCTGATGCCGAAACACCTCTACCCCCAGGTGCCCGCGTTCTCCGGCACCGCAGCTCCGCAGTTCTCGCGCGGCGTGATCGACATCCTGAGCGTCGTCCGCGACCTTGAGACCGGTGCCCGGCGGCTGGCGGTAATCGAATTGAAGCTGGACGAAGAGCCGAATCTTCCGCTGCAGGGACTCGACTACTGGCTGCGGGTAAAATGGCTCGAAGATCGCGACCAGTTTCGAGAGTTCGGTTACTTTCCGGGACTCGAGCCCTCGCCAGCGCCGCCGGTGATTTACCTCGTGTGCCCCGCCTTTCGTTTCCACTCGACGACCGAGCGCATTCTGCGCTACTTTGATCCGTCAATCCGGGTCGTCAAAGTGGGCGTGAACCAGCGCTGGCGCGACGCCGTTCGCGTGCTCTTTCGCCGGACCTTCGAAGCTGGCCGACTGATTGGCGAGCGAGAGCTCGCGAGTCCGTGCGATGATGGCATGTTTGAGCGCGATACCCGCGCCGCCGAGAATGCCGGAATCGGAAAATCCCGCCCCTTCTTCAATCCTTGATCGACCGCTGCTTCTCTACGACGGGGACTGCGGATTCTGCCGCTTCTGGGTGGCGCGCTGGCGAAGCGTGACCCGCGGCGCGGTTGATTTCACTCCCGCGCAGCGCGAGGCAAGCCGGTTCCCGCAGATCGCGCCCGGCGCGGCCGCGCGCGCGGTGCAACTCGTCATGCCGAATGGCGAAGTCTACGCCGGCGCCGAGGCTGTGTTTCGCGTACTGGCCTATGCACCCGAAGAGCGATGGAAGCTCGGACTTTACCGGCATCTGCCCGGGTTTCGGCCCCTGGCCGATTGGATCTACACCCGGATCGCCGCTCACCGGCCCTTCTTCTCCTGGCTCGCGTCCTTCAGTATTGGACGCGACCCCGAACCGGCATCGTACGAGCTCAGCCGCTGGGTGTTCCTGCGGCTCCTGGGCTTGGTCTACTTCTTAGCCTTTCTCTCGCTACGCGTGCAGATCATAGGGTTGCTGGGTGCGCACGGAATCCTGCCCGCGAGCCAGTCTCTGCAAGCACTTCGGAACTACCTCGGAGTTGACAGTTATCACTTGCTTCCGACGCTTACATGGTTCAGCTCCAGCGACGCTTCGCTGAAGCTGCTGTGCAGCGGCGGCGCGGCGCTGGGACTGTTGATCTTGCTGGGCGTGGCGACGGGTCCGGCACTGGTGCTGGCTTGGGCGCTCTATCTCTCAATCATCCCCATCGGGCGCGATTTCCTGGCATTCCAGTGGGACTTGCTGCTAGTTGAAACGGGCTTTCTCGCCATCTTTCTTGCGCCCTGGCGGCCGCTCGAAGCGCCGTGGGTCAAGGGCTCGCCGCGCGCGCCCGGCGTTGTGCTCTGGCTGCTGCGCTGGCTGCTCTTCCGGCTGATGTTCCTCTCAGGCTGCGTCAAGCTGCTGAGCGGCGACCCGAACTGGCGCAACCTGACGGCGCTCGGGTATCACTACTGGACTCAGCCCATTCCCACTCCCCTGGCCTGGTACGCGGCGCAATTGCCGGTCTGGTTTCAGAAGCTCTCGGTTGTGGGTGTGTTCGCGACCGAGCTTGCCGTACCCTTCCTGGTGCTGATGCCTCGTCGTCTGCGGCGCATCGGAGCAGTCCTGCTCATTGCCTTGCAGTTGATGATCGCCTCGACCGGCAACTACGCTTTCTTCAATCTGCTCGCCATCGGGCTTTGCCTCCTGGTCCTCGACGATGCGATATGGCGGCGGGCACTCCCCCGCCGGCTGGTAATGCGGATCTCGGGGGACAATGCGACGCGGCCCGGTTCGACGGCCGCCGGGCGCGTGTTGCGGGCAATTCTCGCCGCGGTGCTGCTCACCATCAGCATCAGCGAGATGATGGGCACGCTCGGCGCAGGCTTCCTGGTGCCGTGGGTGGTGGATGATTTCGTCGAATGGCTGTCGCCGTACTATATGGCCAATTCATACGGCCTGTTTGCGGTGATGACCACGTCCCGGATTGAGATCGTGATCGAAGGGAGCGCTGATGGCCGGACCTGGCTTCCCTATGAATTCAAATACAAGCCCGGCGACCTGGGGCGCCGTCCGCCGTGGGTTGCGCCTTATCAGCCGAGGCTTGACTGGCAAATGTGGTTTGCGGCTCTCGGAACGTACCAGCAGAATCCCTGGTTTGCCAGTCTGCTGGAACGGCTGCTTGAGGGAACACCGGAGGTCACAGCCCTGCTGGCGCACAATCCCTTTCCAAATGCGCCGCCGCACTACATCCGCGCCATCTCATACGAGTACCACTTCACGGATTTCACCGCACGGCGCCGCACAGGAAACTGGTGGACTCGCGAGCCAGTTCGGGTTTACTTTCCCATCGTGTCGCGGGGGCACTAGCGGCGGAAAGGTCAGTCTCATCTCTCCCCGAGCCAGCCCTTCTGTCCGAATCGGGACACCGAGAAGCTACGAAATCGACCGGCTCCGGAATGCCCCACGAAAAACAAGACAAGAACCAGGGACTAAGCACATAATTCCTCCTTGGCGCGAAACGCACGGCGCGTCGATCTGGTAATTGCCATGATTCCTCGATATACACGTCCCGAAATGGGGCGCATCTGGACTGATGAAAACAAGTTCCGCTGCTGGCTCGCTGTGGAAATAGCCGCCGCCGAAGTGGAGGCGGAAGCCGGCCTGATTCCGAAGTCAGCCGCTCGCGCCATCCGGAGCAAGAGCAAGTTCTCGGTCGAGCGCATTCAAGAAATCGAGCAGCGGGTGAAGCATGACGTGATCGCATTCGCCACGAACGTCGCCGAGAACATCGGCCCGGCGGGACGCTATCTTCACTACGGCCTTACGTCGAACGACGTGGTAGACACGGCGCAGGCGCTGCAAGTACGCGAAGCTTCGCAATTGTTGCGCGCCGGGCTTGATCATCTCGGCGACGTACTGAAAAAGCGCGCGCTGGAGTTCAAGCATACGCCGATGGTAGGCCGCACGCACGGCATCCATGCCGAGCCCATCACCTTCGGCTGGAAAATCGCCATCTGGTACGCCGAAAACCGGCGCAACCTGGAGCGATTCCAACTCGCCGCCGACCAGATGCGCGTGGGCAAGATTTCGGGCGCGGTCGGCACCTACGCGCACCTGAGCCCGCAGCTCGAAGCCCGCATCTGCAAACGCCTGGGACTCGAGCCCGCGCCGATCACATCACAAGTGATCCAGCGCGACCGGCATGCTTTCTATCTGAGCACGCTGGCCGTGATCGCGAGCTCGCTCGACAAGATCGCCCTCGAGATTCGCGGGCTGCAGCGCACCGAAGTCCACGAAGCGGAGGAGTACTTCAGCGCCGGACAGAAGGGCTCGTCCGCGATGCCGCACAAGCGCAATCCCGTAACCGCCGAGCAGATCTCCGGTCTCGCGCGCGTGGTGCGAGCGAATGCGCAAGCGGCGCTCGAGAATGTCGCGCTGTGGCACGAGCGCGACATCTCACATTCCTCCGTCGAGCGCATCATCCTGCCGGATTCCACCATTCTGGTCGATTATCTTCTGCACAAAACCGCCCGGCTGGTGGAAACGATGTTCGTCTATCCGGAGCGCATGCTGGAAAATCTCCATATGCTTCGCGGGCTGATCTTTTCCGGCCAGCTCCTGCTCGATCTGGTGGAGAAAGGCGCGCTACGCGAAGACGCTTATGCCTGGGTGCAGCGCAACGCCATGCAGGTATGGCAGACCCGCGAAGATTTCCGCGCGCTGGTGGAGCGCGATCCTGACATCGCGCGCTACCTTACGGCGCACGAAATCGCGCGGGCGTTTTCGCTCGAGCGCCAGCTTCGCTATGTCAGCACCGTGTTTCGCCGGGTGTTCGGGCGCTGAATCAACAACGGGCCGGAGGCTCTGGTTTACTGCCCTGCTCCGCCCGCCACCGGCAACTCAATGTAGGACGATGCCGCCTTCGTGAAATAAACCCTCTGGATCGCCTTCTGATAGTCGGAAGCGTCCGCCTTGAAAATGTTGGGCACGAACTTCTGCGGGTTGCGGTCGATGAGCGGAAACCACGTGCTTTGCACCTGGACCATGATGCGATGGCCCTTCAGGAACACGTGATTGTTCGTGTGCAGGTCGATGATGAAGGGCGTCAAGCGATTCGGGAGCAGCGGCTGGGGTTTCTCGAAGCCGTTGTGGAATCTCCCCCGAAAGACCTCGTCGGCGATCATGAGCTGATAGCCGGCCAGCTTGGGATCGTCCTTGTATTGCTCCGGATACACGTCGATCAATTTTACGATCCAATCGCTGTCGCTGCCGGTGGTCGACGCGAACAGGTGCGCGACAATGTCGCCGGTAACCGCCACGTTACTGGGCAGGGAGTCCGTCTCGAAGGCCGCCACGTCGGGCCGCAAATAGACGAAGCGCTGATCCTCGAGCAGCCAGACCGGCCAGCCGGGTCCGGGATACGTAGGACTGATGGGGCGATGACGATACGGAACTGGATGGGCAGGATCGGAGAGGTAGCTCGTGAATCCGTCGCCCTCATCCCCCGCCGGCGGATCGAACGAAAGGCGGCTCTTGTCGTGGAAATAAAGCTTGCGCTCCGTCACGCCCGTGTGAGGCGGCCACGAATCGTAGTTCTGCCACCGATCCGTGCCGGTCTGGAAAGTGATCGCCTCGGTGAGCGGCAGGCTGCCCTTGCCTTTCAGCCAGTACGCGAACCACGGCGCCTGGATCTTCGAGCGGAAATAGGCGGCCGTATCGCTGCCAAAGTCGATGTTGCCGAGACTGGTCCCCGCGCTACGCTCCCATCCACCGTGGTTCCAGGGTCCGACGGCGAGATAGTTCATGTGATTCGTGTCGTTCTTCTCGAGCAGTTCGTAGATTTCCACCGGCCCGTAGAAGTCCTCCTGGTCCCACCATCCCGCCACGTTCAGATTTGGCACAGCCAGCTTCAGATTCTCAAGATAAGTGCGGAAGACCTGCCTCTTCCAGAAGCTGTCGTAGTTCGGATGATCCACAAAATCGTTCCAGGTCGGCAGCTTGCCATGCAGATAGAGCCGGTTCGCGTTTGACAGCGGACCGAGATCGTTCAGGTACCAGTCGAAAGTGTCGTTCTTCGAGAATTCAAAGTGAAAATTCTCCTTCGAACTCTCCATCAACGCCGCGTATTCGAAGCCATAGCTCAGGCGAAACGCGCCGTTGTGATGGAAATCGTCGCCCAGGAACATGTCGGCGGGAGACGCCTGCTCGGACACGGCCCTGAGCGCCGGATGTGGCTCGAGCAGCGCCATGGTTGTCAGCCAGCCGCCGTAGGAGATTCCCGCTTCGCCCACGCGTCCGTTGTTGTTGGGGACGTTTTTCACCAGCCAATCGGTGGTGTCGTAAGTGTCCGTCCCTTCGTCGATGCTCCTGGGATCGGACTTGTCGCGTGGGTCGCGCTGCATCACGAACTGCCCTTCGGACTTGTAGCGTCCCCGAATGTCCTGAAATGCAAAAATGTATCCGTCGGGAAACATCTCCTTGTAAAGTCCCAGCAGCCCGCTGAAACCCTTTTCGTCATCGTCCAACCCGTAAGGAGTACGCGTGAGGAAAATCGGCAGCGGCTCGGACGCGTTCTTGGGCGTGTAGATTTCGGTGTGCAGCTTGACGCCGTCACGCGTCGCGATCATCACGTCGCGCTTGTCGAAGATCTGGCTATAGTCGGGCGGCGCCGACGGCTTTTGAATCCGCCTCAGCTTGAGCGGCGTTGAGGATCCGCCCTCTGTCCAGGCGCCGTCGATTTCGGAGCCGTCCGCGCTGAGCGTGCCCTCATAGCTCCCATGAACGACCTCGATTTCCAAGCGCAGGCTGGAGCCTTTCATCGCCACCGAACTGAGCGGAATCCCGGATGCACTTTGGTCGGGGCTATCCGCAGTTCCTGAGTAGCCATTTTGTGCATCCTGCGAAATGTGGAACACGATGCGAAGACTGGAGCCGCCCACATCGAGATCGCCTTGCCAGTCGCCCACCGGCGAGATGCTCGATTGGCCGCCGGGCATCATCGAAGACAGCAGGAGGCCAAGCCCGGCGGCAAGCGGCGCTATGGAGACCAGCCACGCTCGGAGACTTCGTCCGGCCGGCGTGCTTTCGTTCATTTCAACGCTCCCTCGGGACCGAGAGTCCAATCGTCCGCAGCGCCCGCTCGAACCGCGGATCGTTGCGGACGCAGTCGAATCGCGGCTCGCGCTGCAGCCACACAAGCCAGACATCGCGCTCAATGAGCGCTTTCTCGGTCCACTCGAACGCGGCCTCCGTATTCCCGAGCCCGGCATGCACGAGCGCCACCCAGTAAGGCGGAACGTGGGCGCGCTGCGCCGTCTCCATCAGCTCACGCAAGGCTTTGCGTGCGTCGGCTGCCTTGCCGGCGGTGGCGTACGCATGAGCCAGCGTCGCGACGGTGACCGGATTTCCACCCGAGGCCCGGCGGGCAATTTTGAGCGCGGCTATTGCCTGCTCGTGCTGGCCCATCTGTTCCAGAGCGATACCCAGCGTATGCTGCGCGGGCGTGAAACCGGGCTCGATTTCCAGCGTCTTCTCCGATTGCTGCCGGGCGCGCTCGTAATCCCGCGCCATGTACCAGTGCCACGCGATCTCCATGCTGTAAACCAGTGAGAGCGTATCCAGCTCCTGGGCTTTCTTGATTTCGCGCAAGGCCTCCTGGGTCCGCCCCGTGGCCGCGAGATAATCGGCGTAACTGTGGTGGGCAGCCGCGTAGTTCGGATTCAGCTCCAGGGCCAGCCGGTATTCGCGCTCTGCCCCTTGCCAATCCCACTCGTAGACCTTGAGAACGCCGGCCAGCGCCACGTGACCTTCCGCCAGTGAAGCGTCAAGGCTGATGGCCTTCAGCGCGGCTTCCTTGGCCTTGGGCATTACCTCCCTCGCCGGGCGCAGGCCGAATATCGCGAACATGCCCTGTGCGTCCGCCAGGCCGGCGTACGCCAGGGCGTAATTCGGATCCTTCTCGATCGCCTGCTGGTAGCAGCCCAGGCTCTTTTCGAGCGCCTCACGGCTTAGCTTGTTCACATAGTAGCGGCCACGCAGATAATCGCGGTAAGCCTCGACGTTCTCGGTATAGCGCTTGCCGAGCAGCCTTTTCTCCTCGCCGGTGAGCTTGAGCAGAAGCTTCTGGGAGATCTCGTTGGCGATCTCCTCCTGAACGGCGAAAATGTCCGAAAGCTCGCGATTGTAGGAATCACCCCACAAGCGCCAGCCGTTCGTCACGTCCACCAGCTCGGTGCCCACGATCAGCCGCTTCTGGTGCTGTGCCACGCGGCCCGTGAGAACCGCGCCGAGATTCAGTCGGCGGCCGACATCCTGCGGATCGATCTGCTGGCCTTTGTAGCGGAACACCGTGCTGCGTGCCATGACACGGATGTGGGGCAACCGCGAGAGACTGCCGATGATGCTCTCCGTGATACCGTCGCTCAGGTATTCCGTGTCGGGGTCGCCGCTCTGATTCTCAAACGGCAGGATCGCGACGGACGGGAGCGGAGCCTGGGCCGTGATACTCTGCGATTGGGTGCTCTGCGCCTTCTCGACCACGGCGATGAACCGGTATCCCCGTTTTGAGCGGGTTTCAATGAAGCGCGGCTTTTCCGGCGAATCGTTGAGGACGCGGCGCAGCGTATTCACCGCGGTGTTAAGACTGCGATCAAATCCGAGGCGCACGCCCGGCCAGATTCTCTGCTGCAAGGCTTCGCGCGTGACCACCTCGCCTGCCTGATCCAGTAGGAGTTCGAGAATCTGAAACGGCTTCTCGGGCAGTTTCAAGCGATGGCCGTGCTTCCGCAGCTCGCGAGATTGCAAGTCCACTTCGAACGACCCGAACCGCACTGTCTGGGATCTACCGTTCATGAGCTGGCCACGAGCACACTCCTGGAATCTGGGCCACGAGCGCGTCGATCCCCTTTCGTGAGCGGCCTGGGCCGCTACTCCCCGCTGCAAGACCTTACCTTGCAATGCACTACAGCTTAACAAAACTTTGACCCAATTTTGACAATTCTTAACGTATAACGCGCGTCTAAGGTCGCGGTGGATGCTTTTCAGCCGGGGAGCCACCAAAGGTCTCAAGCAAAAAGCAGAACGGAAGGGGAATGAGTGTGGATAGCCTGCCATCTGTCGCCTGCGGCGACATGGTACCGGAGGGCCATCTGATCGCTCGCGCACAAGCCGGTGATGAATCGGCTTTCGCTGCTCTCTTTGAACGTCATAAGCATCACGTCTACGCCATCTGCTTGCGGATGACGCGTATGGCTTCAGACGCCGAGGACCTCACGCAAGAGGTCTTTCTGCTGCTCTTTCGCAAGATCGCTCTGTTTCGCGGTGACTCTCAGTTCTCGACCTGGCTCTATCGCCTCACCGTGAACGTGGCGCTCTCTCAACTGCGCCGCCAGAACCTGAAATACGTCGCACTCGAGCCCGAAGACGCCGAAGGTACGTTCTTTCATCCGGAAATCGGCGCCGCTGACCAGCGGCTCGATCATTGCCTGGACCGATTGGTTCTGGAGCAGGCGATCCTGCGACTTGCACCATCGTACCGGGCGGCCTTCGCGCTCTATGAGCTGCACGGGTACGCGCACAAGGAGATTGCCGAGATCATGAACTGGTCGGTGGGCAATTCCAAGTCGCAGCTTCACAAGGCGCGCCGCAAGCTTCGGGTGCTGCTTTCGGGCCGAGGAGGAAGGAGAGCGCCGCGGCGGGTCGGGCTATTGGACAAGCGAAAAGCAGGTCCTGTGACCCGCCGGCCTGCGCCGGATCGGTTGGAGATCAGGCTAGTGTTGCCAGCCGCCGCAGGATGACGCTCCTGGGAGCGCGGGCGTCCCCCCAATCTTCCCCGCCCCGCGCTCCCAGGTAGTGTCTAGCACGACGACCCGCTCGCTTGTCGAGGGCCAGGAGTGTGTTGCCGACCGGAGGATTGCCTTCGGCGGCGCCACGCGTGCACAACGGCTTGTCATGGCCCCTGTCTTGAGGCTGAATCAGGCGATGCGCACTCTTCGATTTTCGCGGGTCGGCGAGGCGTCTCAAAACTTATCCCTTTGAGAAACGTGAATTGATTTGTCCACCGGGCGTAAGTGAACCATACCGCGGCGGATGACTGCTGTTACGCCGTCCATGAAGGTTAAGCAGTTCAAAAGTCGTCCTTCGGAACCGTGCCAGCTTCTCGCGACCCTTCAGGCGATCTTTCCGTCGTTCGGGCGAGAGGAGCGTGATCTAACCCCGGAGTTGAAGCAAGCGCAAACGGCCGGATGTGGGTTCCATTATGTGACGCGCCTGTTTGCCGATTTTCTAAGTACCAGCCCCGAAGAATTCTCTAAACGGCAACTCCGCTCACTCGGTTGCTTGCTCAACGCATGCGTGTCCGTCGATGATGGCCTGGAAAATGCCGTTTCGACCTGCTTGCTTGAACATCTACGGCAGATGAACGCCTGCAAATTAATATCACCCTACCTTTCGGCAACGGCAAAGCGGAAAGCACACGCATAGTCGTTTCGAAACGGACCCCCGTTGGGGAAAGGTGCAGCGGCCCATACAGTGCGATCGGATAGATCAAACGACTGGCCGTGGGCCTGAAGCTGTGGGAGATGTGGGATTCCGCGTTGCCGGGCCGCGCCCGGCGCGGCTAGACTATATCGTTCCGACGCAGTGGTCCCTTGCAAAAAGTGACTCCTGGAGGAGCTTATGAATCGTTCATGCGCCGCTCGACGATCCGTCAGGTTTGGGGAGGTATTCGCCATGCTCTTTCTTTCGGCGGGCGCGAGCCTGTTCGCTAGCGGCAGCTCAATGCCGGTACCGGCCGCGCCGGCCACGCGTCGCGACGACGTGGTGGATGACTACGACGGCGTGAGGGTACCCGACCCCTACCGCTGGCTGGAGGACCAGAACAGCCCTGAGACGCGAGCCTGGATCAAGGCTGAGGATGATCGCACCCGCGGCGTTCTCGACGGCATTCCGGGACGGGATGAGATCCGCGACCGGCTGACGGCGCTCATGAACGTGGACGTCATCGGCGTGCCGCGAGAGGAAGCGGGCCGCTATTTCTTCTCGCGCCGCAAAGTCGGCCAGGATCTACCGGTCATCTACGTCCGTCAGGGACTGGACGGCCAGGACCACGTCCTGATCGATCCACATCCACTCAGCCCCGATCACAGCACCAGCGTGACGCTTCAGGACGTCTCGAAGGACGGGAAACTGATCGCGTACGGCGTCCGCCTGGGCGGCAAGGACGAGGAGAGCATCCACCTCAAAGATGTCGACTCCGGCCAGGACCTCGCCGACGTGCTGCCGGAAGCAAACTACTACGGCGTGGCGATCAAGCCGGACAAATCCGGCTTCTACTATTCCCGGCGCATGGCGAAGGGTCCGCGCGTGTTTTACCACGCGGTCGGCAGCGATCCCGCCGGTGATCAGCAAATCTTCGGCGACGGCCTTGGACTTGGCGACATCACGTTCGCACGTCTTTCCGAAGACGGACGTTACCTGCTGATCGACGTGCTGCACGGTTCCGCCGCCGAAAAGACCGAACTCTACCTGCAGGACCTCACCGCCGGAACGCCGGTCGGTCCGGTGGTGAATGACATCACCGCGCGATTCAGCGGCGATATGGCGGGCGACCGGCTCTACATTCAGACGAATTGGAATGCTCCCAACGACCGCATATTCGTCACCGATCTTGCGACGCCTACGCAGGATCACTGGCGTGAGGTTGTCCCTGAAAGCGACGCCGTGATCCAGAACATTTCGGCGGCCGCCGGCAGGCTCTTCGTCAACTACACCCGCAACGCGCATTCGTTGCTGAAGGAGTTCAACGCCGATGGCAGCGCCGGACGCGAGATTCCGTTACCCTCGCTCGGCACCACGTCGGGAGCCGCCGGACGTTGGACCAGTCACGAGGTTTTCTTCCACTTCACTTCGTTTGCAGATGCGGGAACCATCTATCGCTACACGCCCGGCGCCGGCAAGCCCGAAATGTGGTCGCACGTGGAGACGCCGGTCAAACCTGACAGCTTTGACGTGCGCCAGGTCTGGTACTCCTCGAAGGACGGGACGCGCGTTCCGATGTTCGTGGTCGCGCGCAAGGATGTCAAACTCAACGGGCAGAATCCCACGCTAATGACCGCTTATGGCGGATTCGACATTAGCCTGACGCCTGGCTTCTCGCCGGAAGCCGCGGCCTGGGTGGAAAGCGGCGGCGTCTTCGCGCAGCCGAACCTGCGTGGCGGCGGCGAGTTCGGCGAGAAGTGGCACAAGGCCGGCATGCTCGCCAACAAGCAGAACGTCTTCGACGATTTCCTGGCAGCTGCCCACTGGTTAATCGACAACCACTACACGAATCCTTCCAGGTTCGCGATCACCGGACAGAGTAACGGAGGACTGTTGATGGGCGCATCGCTCACGCAACGTCCGGATTTATTCCGCGCCGTTGTCTGTCGCTATCCGCTGCTCGACATGCTGCGCTACCAGGATTTTCTGGTGGCGCGCTTCTGGGTTCCCGAGTATGGCGAGGCCGCGAATCCCGAGCAGTTCAAGTACATCGCCGCCTACTCGCCCTACCAGAACGTGAAGCAGGGAACCGACTACCCGGCGGTGCTCTTCGTGAGCGGCGACGGCGATACGCGCGTGGCGCCGCTGCACGCGCGCAAGATGACGGCCATGCTGCAATGGGCCACCGCCGCTGACAACAACGACGGACGCCCGATTCTGCTCAGCTATGACACGAAATCCGGCCACTCCGGAGGGCGCCCGCTCTCAAAGCAGATCGATGAGCTGACGGACGAGATCTCGTTTTTCGCCTGGCAGCTTGGAACTCACTAACACCGGGCGCATTCACGCCGCGTCATCGCGTGCGGCTCCACCGCCAGTTCTCGTGCAGACGCCAAAACAACTTCAGTAGACAACGTCGAACTCGGAATCGAAGAAGCGGTGCTGCAGGCCCGGGAAGTGGTCGAAGTAGGTCGACGAGATGTTGTTGTAAACGTCGCGCGGATTGGTGTGGTTGGTCAGATTGAAGACGGTCAGCGATCCGCGCAGCAGATGGCCTTTAACCAGCGGAAACGGCAGGTGAAATTCCTTACTGAGTTTGAGGTCGAGCGAGAAGAAGCGCGGGAAGCGCTGGCTGTCGGGAATGCCCACGTAGTTCTGGTACTGGTCCAAAAATGAAAATGGGAAGCCGGAGTGCCAGTCGATCACCGGACCTGCCTCGACGTGCCACAGGTGAGTGGGGATACGGCCCCAAGTGATCAGCCGGTCGGGAATGTCGGACGGTAGATTCGCGTAAGCGTCGGGCCGGATGATGGGCGCCTCGAACGGAACATAGACTTGCGTCAGGCCGTTGAGATCGCCGCGCGCTTTGCTGTTGACGTAGGATATGTTCCACTCCGACCTGGCGCTCAGCCGGAAGTGCAGCGTGGCGTCGAACTCGCGATAATTCGAGGCGCCGGTGGGCGAGACCACGAGCGCCGCGCCGCCGCCCGCGAGATGGGTGAGGGGATCGACGATGTCCTCATCATAGGACCGGCTGGAAATCGCGCTCACCCGCAGCGTGACGTTCCGCGCCAGTTCGCGATCTGCTTCCACGCTCCAGGTCCAGTCGTAAGGCGTGCGGTCGGGCGGCCTCATGGAAAGCCCGAAATTGTGCGGGTTGGCGAGATTGCCGAACAGGTTGGGAAATTCGACGGGCGGGCCTGTGGGCACGCCGTCAGGACTGAAAAAAGTAATCTCGCGGACCGGGTTTCCGGTAAAGCCTCCGAGCAGCAGCGGGACGTGGCTGTAGAAAACGCCGCTGCCGATGCGCAGCACCGTCTTGCCGCTCTTCCCCGGTGAGTAGACCACTCCGGCGCGCGGCGCGAAGTTCACCGGCGTACCCAGCGTCTGGCCGGTGAAGCGCAAGCCGAGATCCACGGCGAGATCCTGGCTGATCGTCCAGTGATCCTGAATGAAAGCTGCGCCTTCGCTGTCGCTGGCGGAAAGGGCTCCCGTTCCTTTGAAATCGATCTGTTCCAGCAGATTTCCCGGCGGACCGAGAATCTGGACGGGGCGCGAATCGCTGGTGCCGGAAAACGCGCGCTGGATGAAATCGCCGCCGGTGGTAAGCTCGTGCTTGCCGAGCCAGTGGCGCGGCTTGAGCGTAATGTTCTCGCGGACCTGTTCCTCGTTGCTCGTCCGAACGTAGGTGTTGAAGAAGTTCCCGCCCCAGCCATTGGGCGTCACCAGCATATCCAGCGGACCCTGGCCGTGCCCGTAGCTGCCAAGACTCATCCCTTCGGCAACCGTGGTGAAGACCGCGCCGGAGGAGGTCAGATAGTGGTCGGTGAGCGCCACCGAGTATCCGCTCTGACCGTAATCCGAGGATGCGGTCTGCGGGATGAGCGAGTCGATGTCCGCGAACTCGCGCGTGAGCGGAAACACGTTGGCGGTCACCGTGGTGAGGTGATGAGAAGAGAAGATGTACTGCAGGCTGGTGAACGATTTGAAATCGTGGCTCCTGATCTCGTCATGAGGCCAGGCAAGGCCACGCACGATCTGCTTGTCGGCGTCGTACACCACAGATTCGGAGAAGTTCAGCCGATTGGCGATGAGCGGGCCGGTGAGGTAGACCGCCGGATTGAAATCCTGGATCCCCACCAGCGTTCCGGTCTCGAATTGCGGGTTGGGCGTGATGTTCTCAACCTCGTAGTGCCACTCACCGAGCGGCGGGCGCGTGTCGAGCGTGGTCAGCCCGCCGGAAAATCCCCCGTAATCGGCGCGATAAGCGTTCTTGGAAACGCCGACCGACTCGACGGCCTGCAGCGGCACGTCCACCGAAAAGCTGCCGGTGACGGGATCGACGTTCTCGGCGCCGTCCAGCATCAGCATGCCCTGGTTCTCCGGCAAGCCCTTGATGTTGATCTTGCCGTCGGGCGTGCGCACCACGCCCGGAATCAGCGGCAGCGCCGCCTTGAACTTCTGCTCGACCATCGGAAGATCGGTAATCTGGGTTGTGGTGAGCGTCGCGGGGGGCGCGCCCGCTTCGAGGGCGGCCGCTGGAGCTTTGGCCTGAACTTCGATCCTCTGCTGAACTACCTTCTCGGGAGTCAGGATCACGTCAAGCGCAGGAAACCCGCCCTGGAAATCCAATTGTTCCTCGACGGGGCGATACCCGGCAGTCGCGCATGCCAGCTTGTAGTTACCCGGCGAGAGTTCCGCGAAAATGAA
>JASHQD010000408.1 GCA_030037755.1 Terriglobia bacterium | reverse complement strand
ACAGTCGACAGTCAGCAGGTGGAGACTTCCGAACCGTATGAACAAAGGTCCAAACCGGAGTGGCCAAAATATCCCGCCAGAAAAGGCAGAATCTTACGATAGAGGAACTAACGGCTTTCGAGGAATATGAAAACAGAAGTACTTTTGTTTTCAGTAAGCTGACCGCTTCGTTTGTGTAAAGTTGAGACATCCGCGCTCGCTTCTTCCCTTGAGCGTCGCGCTCAGAAGCCCAACACAGTATTGTCGTCCCGAAATTTGGGACGGTGGAGAATAGCGAGAAAAGTGAGAAGGTTTATTTGCGCCGTTGCTTCAGTATGGTTAGCGGAAACCGAGCAAAAATTACTCGCGAGGGATCTGGTTCGTGAGCGGCCACATCGCCCCCTCCTCTTCGGGGGGGAGTTCAGTTGCCGGCGTGAATCAGGGCTGGCCCGAAGGCAACGTTAGAATGTTCGGTCCCGGCGCGCTGACTACGTGACCGCGAGATCGATGGTCGTAGTCTCCTGGACCGTAGAGTTCGAGTTCAGCGTGCCGGTGATGGTAATAATATAGTTCCCCGTTGGCGTCGGAGCGGTTGCATAGATTCCGCGGCAGCCGGTGAGGCAAATCAAGCTCAGGAACAGCAGAGCCATCATCACCGGCCAGCCGGCAAGCCGGCCGAATCGGGTGCCGCCAAGACCTCGCCGGCGCAGGATCAGCAGCGCGAGCAACAAGCCAAGACAGAGCGCGCCGATTGCACCCGGGAGAATTGTAAATCGTCCACCGGGGCCCAGTCTCCAGAGGGACGCTTGCGTTGTGCTGATACTCAGGGTGAGCGATGTCGGAGACTTGCCGTTCGGTGTAACCGAACCGCTGGCAAAATTGCACAGGGCGCCTGATGGCAGACCGCCGCAACTGAGATTCACCTGCTGGTTGAACCCATAGAGAGGTGTCACCAGGATGGTGTAGTTTGCCGGTGACCCGGCCACGACCGTGTCGAGGGCGGGCGTCCCCGAAAGCGAAAACGTCTCAAGGAGAAGAGTGAGATCCACGGTAGATGTCTGGGTCCCGCTGGTACCCGTTATGGTGATGTCGAACGGGTTCGGGGTGGTCGCCGAGAGGCCGCTGATAGTCAAGCTGCTGGTCTGGCCGGCGAAAAACGAGGTGGGGTTAAAAGTGCAATCGCTGGAAAGGGCGGTTGGGCAAGAGGGGCTGATGGCGCCGGTGAATCCACTTACCGCGCTGGCGCCGATCGTGAATGTAACTGAAGTCGTCCCAATGACGATTGCCTGAGTGGCGTTGCTGGAAGAGAGCGAGAACAGAGCGAGGCCCTCGCCGGAAAGGGCAACGGCCTGAGGACTGCCAGTCGCATTGTCGGCGATCGATAACGAGCCGGTCCTGCTGCCGCTGGCTGTGGGGGCAAATACGACGGACACCGAACAACTCTGGCCAACGGCAAGGGCGTTGAAGACAGCGCCGCAGGTGTTGGTCTCGGTAAAGTCGCCGGTAACCGTGATTCCCGTAATATCCAGAGTGGCCGTTCCAGTATTCGTGATCGTTACGGTTTGCGCCTTGGATATCGATGAAACCTGGGTGTTGGGGAACGTGAGGGTGGTGGGCGCGATGGTGACCGCCGTAGCCTGGGTAACTCCCGTGCCGGTGACGGTGAGAGTATGCGGGGCGTTGGGCGCATTGTCGCTGATGGTGAATTCATCAGTCACGGAGCCGGTCGCCCCGGGCGTGAAACTCACGTTCATGGTGCAGCTGCCGCCCGCAGGCGCTACCGTGCCGATGCAATTGTTCGTATCCACGAAATCGCTGCTGGGCTCCTCAACCTCGCTGATCGAGAGCGGCGCGGTTCCCAGATTGTAGATCGTGACCGTCTGCACGGTGCTCGTGACGCTCACCGCCTCGTTACCGAAATTAAGCTCGGAGGGCGAGATGACGATTGCGGGCGTACTGGCGGACCCGATTTCGGTCAGGAAGGCGTTTCCCGCCACTCCGGCGAGGTCACCCTGGTAATCCCCGGCGACCACAGGGAAATTGGTCGACGATGTGCTGCCGGTTACATAAAGATCGCCGGTAGTGTCAATCGCGATACCCTCGCCGTAGTCTGCGCCGCTGCCGCCCAGAAAGCTCGAGAGCAAGGCCGCGCTGCCCGTCGGATTCAACTGAGTGACGAAGGCGTCGGCGCAGGTGGTGGTACCGCAGGAGCTGCCGCCGCTCAGACCGAGGATGGTCTGAAAAGGATTCACGACCGGGAAATCACTCGACGTCGTGAATCCAACCACCGCCGCGTCCCCTTTGGAGTCCACCACGATTCCGTTGGCCTGATTCACGCTGCTGCCGCCAATCAGCGTCGAGTAGGAGACGGCCGTCCCGCCTGAGTTCAGTTTCAGAACGAAGGCATCGTCGGTGCCGGCGAACATGGAATTGGGCTGGAAAACGCCGGCTGTAGTGGGAAAATCCGAGGATTCGGTGTCACCGGTCACGTAAATGTTTCCCGAGCTATCGAGCGCGATGCCGAACGCGCGATCCTGGTTCACGCCTCCGTAGTAGGTGGAGAAAAGCAGGCCACCAAGGGTAGGATTCAGCTCGGTGATGAAAGCGTCCGCGTTTCCGGCGTTTGCCGATTGAATCGGACTCATCGTCGGGAAGTTGGTCGAGAACGTGTACCCGGCCACGTAGGCGTTGCCCGCGCCATCAATCTGGATGGACTGCCCGGTGTCTGCCTGCGTACCCCCGAGATAAGTCGAGTACAGCAGGGCCGTGCCGGAGAAGTTCACCTCGGTGACGAACACGTCCGAGGATCCCGAGAGCGTCGGCTGGTAGGGAGTGGTTCCCGTTGGAATCGGGAAATCAGGCGACTGGGTGGAACCGGTCACATACGCGTCGCCCGCCGAGTTGACGGCGATTCCCTGGCCGAAGTCTGCGCCGCTGCCGCCGAGGTACGAGGAATAGGTCAGCACATTTCCAGCGCTCGGAATCTCGAAAACGAAAGCATCGCCGTTTCCGCCGTACGAATCCTGGAATGGCTCTGTCGTCGTGGTGGAATTCGAGGTCGATTTGGGCTCCGTGGGGAAATTCGACGAAGTCGTTTGACCGGTGGCCAGGACGTCACCCTTGGTATCCACCGCGATCGCAGCCACGCTGTCGGAGCCCGAACCGCCGACATAGGTCGAGTACAGGAGCGTTTCGCCACCGGGACCGAGCTTTGAAACGAAGCCATCGCCACTGCCGCCGCTGCTGGCTTGAATCGGGCTTACCGTCGGGAAGTCGGTCGAACCCGTAGTTCCGGCCACATAAGTATTGCCCGCGCTATCCACGCCGATGCCGTAACCCACGTCGCCGCCGCTGCCGCCCAGATACGTGGAATAAATCAGATAAGGATCGATGGTCAGCTCCGAGTTGTGCCGGTAGCGTCCCAGCTTGAATCCGATTTCGTTGCCCCGCCGCACATAACTCACCTGCACTTCGTGCCGGGCCGTCCCGCCGCCTTGATAAGCCTCCGGTTTCCGCATCACCACTTCGCCCGCGCCTGTCTCCAGCACCAACGCCCCGGCGTCATTAACTCGAATCCTCTTCGCTCCTTCAAGGCGCAAGAGCAACTTCGCAGGATCGGCGCCGGGCTTCACCACAAAGTCGTACTCCAACTGACCCTGATGCCCGTAGTAAACCAGGTCCACGCCGGGATACACATCGTGATATTCCACCCTGGCGTAGTTCGGAATGTCGGTGTGCCATTTGGCGGGGTCGTTTCCGATGAAATAGTTGCTCTTGCCCGGCAGTTCATCGATTCCCCGCACATGAGCATCAGCCCGCGCCCCGCGCAGCATCATCCTCAGGACGGCCTGCTGCGTATCCAGTGCAGGCCCCGGGTGCGACGGATCCACCGCTCCGGCCTTCAGGCTCAACACGGCTTCGTCCGCTGTCAGAAACAGGCTGTAACCCGGCCCGTGCGTCACGAACTTGACCCGAGCGTCCGTCTGACCCTGGTTGGGCTCGAAAGCCAGCGGCAGCCGCGCGAACTCTGAGACTATAGTTTGCGTGCGATCGCCAGGCGATGAGGCCGGGGTTGCGCCGGGATTTGCGCCGAGGGCGGAGCCGCACAGGAGCAGCGGCACAAGAACAAATACTGAACTGCGCATAGTTTCAACCAACCTTGAGAATGAGGATGAACTCGGCTGGCATTCATCGGCTGAATGCCCCCGTTTTCCAGCACCGTCCTGACTCGCTCGACGGCAAACGCCGTCATCCAAAGCGGCGGTCAGGCGCGACCCGTGCCCGGCCTTTCGCACTTTATCCGGGCCCGACTGTCAAATTAATGGTAGTGCTTCGAACCACCGAACTGTCACTGCCCAAAGTACCTGAAATCGTGATCGTGTACGTGCCAGTAGGAGTTCCTACCGTCGGCGGCGGAGCGATCACGTTGTAACCGTAATTCTCGCAACTCGCCGCTCCTGCCATCAGCAGAAGTATCGAAGCGAGCAGCGCCAGCGAGAGGCCACCGGCTCGCAGGCGGGCACGCTTCCGCCTGCCGATCAGAACGCCGCACGTCGCAAGCACGGCCGCAAGAACCCACCACAGGCCGCGCGTACCCGCCGGTCCTCCGGGACCAACGGGCGGCCAGCGATATCTCCATCCGCGCGAAGTCTCCTGAGTGGTGGTGGTCACCTCCAAGGTTGCAAAGTTCGGCGAAAGCCCGTTGAGAGTCAAACCGGAACTTGGAGACCAATAACAGCCCACGTTCGCAGGCAGAACCGAACTGCAACTCAAGAGAACGACCTGATTGAAACCGTTGGTCGGTGTGGCTGTGATCGTATAATAGACATCCCCTCCGGCATCCACGGAACCCAGGGTCGGGTTGGCCGCGATCGAAAAGTCCTGCAAGAAAATCTTCAGAGAAATGGCGGCTGTATTATTGCCGCTCGTCCCGGTAACCGTAAAATTCAGAGGATTCGCGGTCGTTGCTGACAGGCCGCTGACGGTCATCACTGTGTTCTGTCCCGGGGTGATGGACGTTGGATTGAACGAGCACGTGGCGCCCGACGAACACGCGAAGGTGATGCTTCCGGTGAAGCTGGGAGCGGCGCTCGCCGAAATCGTAAAGCTGGTTAAACGGGTGCCAATAAGGAGCGTGTTGACGGAGCTGCTGGAGGCGAGGGTGAAGACGCCGCCGCCCGTGCCCGAAAGCGTAACCGACTGCGGGCTGCCCGCAGCATTGTCGGTAATCGAAAGCGTCCCGGTCTCGGACCCGGTCTTCGTGGGCGTGAAAGTGACACTGACCGTGCAGCTCGCGCCAGGGTTGAGAACAGTGGGCTCGGTCCCGACGCAGGTGTTCGTTTCGTTGAAATCTCCCGTCGCCGCGATAGCGGTGATGGTGATTGCCGCCAGACCGCTGTTCAGCACCTGGACCACTTGTGCCGGACCGGTCGTATTAAGGGCCTGCACAGGAAATACCATGGTCTCGGGAGTTAAGGTAAGGGTCCCGGCGCCCGCCGTCACCCCGGTGCCGGTTACGGCTATGTGGTGAGGACTTCCGGCCGCATTATCAGTAATCGTGAGCTGCTCGGTGTTCGGGCCCGCCGCCACAGGGGTGAAGGTCACATTGATCGTGCAGCTGCCGCTTCCCGCCGGGACGGTAGTTCCGCAATTGTTTGTCACTGCGTAGTCGCCGCTTCCGGTGATACTCGTAATCGAAAGCGGAACGCTTCCCGGATTGATCAGGGTAATCGATTGCGCCGTACTGGCGACGTTCAGCGTCTGATTGCCAAAGTTCAGCGTCTGAGGGCTAAGGGCCACGGCGGGCGAATCGCTCGACTCCACTTTGGCTACAAAAGCGTTCCCCGAAGTGCCGATGCCGGCGTAGGCTCCCTGCGACGCACCTGCGACGGCGGGAAAGTTCGCCGAGGCCGTGCTTCCGGCAACGTAAGGGACGCCAGTAGAGTCTACCGCTACCGCCTGCGCTGAATCCGCTTCAGTTCCACCCAGGAATGTCGAATACAGCTGCATCCCCGAGGGATTCAGCCTGACGACGAACGCATCGGAACAGACGCTGGTCGTTCCCGTCGCGGTGCCGCAGTTCGCGGCGCCCGAGAGCCCGAGGACGCGCTGCAATGGATCGACAAGCGGAAAATCGCTCGAGGCGGTACTGCCCACGACCACGGCATTACCCGCGGAATCCACCGCCACGGCGTTTGCCTGGTCCGCTCCACTGCCGCCAATGAACGTCGAATAGACCAGAACCGACGCACTCGCCCCTAATTTGGTCAGAAAGCCGTCGCCACCTCCGGCATAAGTGGACTGGAAGACGTTGGGCGTAATGGGGAAATCGCTCGATTGTGTGCTCCCCGCGACGTAGATGCTATCGGAGGAATCCAAAACCAGCCCGTAAGCCTGATCGCTGCCGCTGCCTCCCAGGTAGGTTGAGAAAACCAAGGCGGCGCCGGAGGGGTTCACTTCTGTCACAAAGGCGTCAGTACTTCCGCCGGATTGGCTGTACAGCGCATTCTGTGTCGGGAAATCCGAGGAAGACGTGCTTCCGGTGATATAGGCGTCCCCAGCGCTGTCAATCGCGATAGCCGCCGCGGAATCGTTGCCGGATCCGCCGAGATAGGTCGAATATACCAGCGCCGTGGCCGTGGAATTGATCTCCGCCACAAAGGCATCTGACGAACAGGTCTCGACCGTCTGCCCCTCCTCGATGATCGTCGTGCAGCCGTCATTGCCGAACTGCAGAGGGGTCATGGTCGGGAAGTCATATGACTCCGTGGAGCCCGCCACGTAGACATTGCCCGAGGAACTCACCGCAATCCCCTGGCCAAAATCGGCAGCGCTGCCGCCGAGATAGGAAGCGTAAGAGATCGCGGAGCCGGGCGCCGCGATCTTCGCCACGAACGCATCGGTGCCGCCGCCATAAGTTCCCTGAAACACGCCCGAGGTGACCGGGAAATCCATGGACGACGTATTGCCGGCGATGTAGGCGTTGCCGGCCGCATCCAGCGCAATAGCCGCCGCGGCATCAGACCCCGTACCACCGATGAAGGTCGAATAAATCAAGCCGGACCCACTCGCATTCAACTTCGAAACAAACGCGTTCGTTTGACCCGCAAGCGCGGGCTGGGCCGCCGATTTGACGGGGAAATCTACCGAACCGGT
>JASHQD010000407.1 GCA_030037755.1 Terriglobia bacterium | reverse complement strand
TTCAGGAGATCGCGCTGGAACATCGGGTGGCCACAACATCGCCTTTCATGTTGTGGCCACACCGCGCGTGCTCCCGACCATACGCGCTCACAGCAGGATCCATTCTCAGGACAGAGCTGTCCTCCCGACAATAAAAGCGCCAGCTTGACCATGCCATTTCTCCCGGTTCGCTTACCAGCCTCAGTCAGCGTCGTCGAGGATAAGCGATTGAGGACCGGCGCTGAGGACAGCGCCGCTACAGCGCTCTCGGCGCTCATAGAGCGCCGCTACAGCCAGCGCCGCTACAGCAGGGGTTATTGATTCACACCGCTGGCCAGCATGCCTCCGTCGACCAGCAGCACGTCGCCGGTGACGTAGCTGGCGGCATCGGAGGCGAGGAAGACGGCGGCTCCGACCAGTTCCTCGACCTTGCCGAAGCGCTTCATGGGATTCCGCATCAGGAACTCGCGTCCGCGGTCGGTGCCGTCGAGGAGCGCGGCGTTCAATTCCGTGCGGAAGACCCCAGGCGCGATGGCGTTTACGGTGACGCCGTAGCGCGCCCACTCCACTGCCAGAGACTTGGTAAGCGAGGCGACGGCGGCTTTGCTTGCCGAGTAGGCCGCCACTTCCTGCAGGCCGACAAAGGAAGCGATGGACGCGATGTTGACGATGCGTCCGTATCCGCGCTCGATCATGGCGCGGCCGAAGAGGCGGCAGGCGCGCATCGTCCCGGTAAGGTTCGTCTCCATGATGCTGTTCCACTCGGACTCGGGGAAGTCGAGCGTCGGCATTCGCCGGGTGCGCCCGGCGCAATTCACCAGGATCGGCACGCTGCCGAATGCGTCGAGTACGGCTTTGCCGAAATTCTCCAGACTGGCGGCATCGGTGACGTCGCAGGCCAGGTCGAGCGAGCGCCGGCCGAGCGCCTGGATCTCGCGAGCCGCGGCCGATACCCGATCCGCGCGGCGTCCCGTGGCAACCACATCTGCGCCGGCGATCGCCAGACCCTTGGCCAGAGCCAGTCCGATGCCGCTGGTTCCGCCGATGACAACCGCGGTTTTGCTGGTAAGATCGAGAAGGGGATGGGACATTTGAGTTCCTCAGTTCTTCAGTTGATCAGTTTGTCAGTTGCTCAGTTCGGAGTTAGAAGTCAGAAGTCAGAAATCAGAAGCCCAAGATCGAAAGTCGAAAATCGAAATCCGAAACTCGGGGAACTCCGAACTCCGAACTTCGAACTGAACAACTTCGAACTGAACAACTCCGAACTCCGAACGATAAGGTTAACAATGCGAATCACAGATGCCAAGGTGATTGTTTCCTGTCCGGGACGCAACTTCGTGACCCTCAAGATCACAACCGAGGACGGGATCTACGGTCTGGGCGATGCGACGGTGAACGGCCGCGAGCTGGCCGTCGCTTCCTACCTGAGCGACCACGTGGCGCCGCTGCTCGTCGGGCGCGACGCGCGCCGCATCGAGGACACCTGGCAGTATCTTTACAAGGGCGCCTACTGGCGGCGCGGTCCGATCACCATGGCGGCGATCGGCGCGGTCGACACGGCGCTCTGGGACATCAAGGCGAAGTCTCTCGATGCGCCCCTTTACCAGTTGCTGGGAGGCGCGTCGCGCGAGTCGGTGCTGGTCTACGGGCACGCCAGCGGGAACGACGTCGAAGACACGGTGGCGGCCGTGGCCGATTTCGCCAAGAGAGGCTACACGGCTATACGAGCGCAATCGGCGATCCCGGGCATTCCCAGCACCTACGGCGTGGGCCGGGGCAAGCTCTACTATGAGCCCGCCGAGAGCGGGAATCCGCCCGAAAACGTCTGGAGCTCGGAACTGTATCTGAATTTCGTGCCGCGCCTGTTCGAGCGCCTGCGCAAGGAGTTCGGCTCCGAGGTGCATCTGCTGCACGACGTCCACCATCGCCTGACGCCGATCGAGGCGGGGCGGCTGGGACGTAGCCTCGAGCCCTATCACCTGTTCTGGCTGGAGGATCCGACGCCGGCCGAGCTACAGGAAGGTTTCCGGCTGATCCGCCAGCACACCACCACGCCGATCGCGGTTGGCGAGGTGTTCAATACCATCTTTGACTGCCAACTCCTCATTCGGGAGCAGCTCATCGACTACATTCGCAACGCCGTGGTTCACTCCGGGGGCATATCGCATCTGCTTAAAATCGCGCATCTGGCCGAGTTGTACCAGGTCAGGACGGCCTGCCACGGCGCAACCGATCTGAGTCCGGTGTGCCTGGCGGCCGCGCTGCACTTCGATCTGGCGGTCCACAACTTCGGAATCCAGGAATACATGCATCACTCTGCGGAAACGGAGCGCGTTTTCAAACACGGGTACACCTTCTCGCAGGGCACGATGTACCCGGGCGACGCACCAGGGCTCGGCGTGGATATCGACGAGGCGCTGGCGGCGCAGTATCCCTATCAGCGTGCGTGTCTGCCCGTCAATCGCAAGTTGGACGGAACAATGCACAGTTGGTAGACGTCACCAAGTTCAGAATCATCCCCGCAAGTGATTGATACGAAATAACTTCGAGAACATTCACTGTCCGGCTAAGCGCCGGGCCAGGTCCAGTAGGAGCTCGCGGTTCGCCTGCTCCATATTGTGGATGCAGCCTCGCAGAAGCAGCACGAATCGCTCCTCTTCCTTGTCCTGTTCGGTCGTCGGCGACACCATCGCCGGCTCGGGCCCGTTTGTGTGGCAGAACATCTGGTACAAAGGTATACCCAAGGCCGCGGCAAAACGCTCCAAACTCTCAACTGAGGGCACCGTGTGGCCGTGCTCTACGCGCGATATGTAGGCACGGAGCATCCCCGTCGATCGTTCAATATCTCCCTGGGACATTCCCTTTTGTTCCCGAAGTTGACGGATTCTCTCACCGACGGATGTCATGGTTGAGCGCCTCCGAGTTCGCTTTAGAATAGTGGCGTGCATGCCATCACTCCTCAGTTATGACAATCGTCGCAACGAGCCGCGACTGCTGTGATGTATATCACATAAGTTCGTGATTGCAATAATCGTTTAAACGAATATGTCGAGAATCTTGAACCCTGCGCTGTTGCCCGACGCTCTCCGCATCGGCATGTCCCTTGGTGTACGAAGTGCCTTAGCCTTCGCGCGCGAATGGCATCCAATCTCGGCAAAACTGGCGGTCTTTTTGCCGGAAAGAGGTAGTTTTTCTCTCTTCAAATTAGATCCAACTGCCTGTCCATCAGTAACCTATTGGCTTTCTCCAGATAAGTACCTTTGTTTTCAGTAACCTATTGGCTTTCGCGCTCTATGAAAAACAGAAGCGCTTTGTTTTCAATAACCTGTTGGGTTCGTTCGTGTAAAATCAAGACATCCACTCTGGTTTCCTCCGCTGCGCGTCGGGAACCGTAGCCCAACACAAGTATTGTCCTCCCGAAATTTGGGACGGTGGGTGATAGTGAGAAAACTGAGAGAATTTATTTGATTTGTGTTCTCAAGGAGTTAGAGAGCAGAGTGCAAAAAATACATGGGAGGAGTGCCGGATCAAGTCCCTACAAGCCACACGGAACCCCGAGCCGGACAACAGATCGCCGACAAGTGACCCGTCACTGTCGACTGGCAGCCTGCGCAGAAACCGTGGGCCCCAGGACCGCCTGATGATGGTCGCTGGTTCCCGCAGCGAAGTAGTAAGCCCGCAGCAGCGGGTATCTGTCGGCGCTGTACGTGAATTCTTCGATGGTGAATTCGCGATGGATGCGCACTGTACCGTCGTTCTGCTGGCAAGCGATTTTGTAATGGCCGAAAGGCGTGGTTTGCTGCGAGTCGGGCGATGCTTGCACCTTGTAGCCTGCGGGAAGCGTTACGGTGACATCGTCACTCTCCTGCCAGGGATAGCGGAAATAGACCGGATACGCGCGATCGGCCTGGGCAAAAGGCCGATTCTGGCCCGACTGGAACACGCCGACCGGAATCAGCAGGCGCTGCCCGGATTTGGAGCCGAACTCGGGGAAGTCAACATCGAAATCGGCCTCCAGCGGTTGTCCGGAGTCGTCCCACGCGCGGGCCGCGGTCACTTTGACGCTGGCGCTTGCCGGCAGCCACGATTTAACTTCATCCTCGAGATTCTTGTGCCGAGTCGTCTCGTCCTCGTCCAGGGCCTCCAGGCGGCGCTCCAGCGCTTCCTGTCCTTCAAAGCGTACGTGGAGCTTTCCCTGAAGCGCGCCGGTCGCGTCCAGTCGCAAATCCGCAGTGCGGGTGATTCGCGCGTCCCCACTATGGGGCGGCGGGATCTCAACGATGCCACCGTTGTTCGGGTCGAGCCGGATGCCTCGCGTGCCGGTTTCTCCCCAGGGCAGGGAACCGAACGGGCAGAACTTGGTCGCGGGATCGAGGTACAAAGGAGCGTCCAAGTCATTCAACCGCACTTCCACCACGTTGGCGTTAAGCTGATCCCAATCGAACAAGTTTTCCCGGAAGAACGTTCGTTCCCGATCCGCAACCAGGAGGAGATGGGCGTTGAACCCCGCTGCGCGGGCCAGGGCAATGAACAGCAGGTTGACCTGCAAGCCGGTGCCGTAACCGTTTTTGAGCACGTCGGCGACGTTCTTGTTCGTCTTCAGAGCTTCATTCGCTTCTTCCTGAGCCGTTCGTTCGGGCTCGTAGCTTAGATTCCTGACCTGTTGGGCGCGCGCGTACAATTTGCGGAGCTTGTCCAGCGCGGGCTCGTTGCCCGAAACGACGCTGTCGACCGCTGGCTGCACCTGCTTGGAGGAACCGAGGTATCGTTCGAATTCTTCACTGCGGGCCTGGGCCTGGTCCCGCCAGAGCGACTCGGCGCTAAAGTACCCGAAACTATAGAAAAAGGCGACCTTGGCGCGGAGCACGTCCTCCGGAGGCATGTTCTCTTCGGCATCGAGGCCTGCGATATTCTCGAGTTCCAGCTCGAACGAACCGTCCGCAACAGCCTGGGGCGTCTTGCCCGGCGGGAGCCCGAACGCAGTCCAGTCGACCCGCGTCGTTTTATAAGGATTCATGGTAAAGCGCGCCCGGCGGGTGAACAGGTCTTCCTGGACCCGCCATTCCCCGCACGAAAGCACAATGGGGTGTGTAAACTCATAGGCCAAGGGGTGTTTGAGAAAGTCCGGCTTTTTGGATCCGCGCCACTGCACGCGGTAAGCGTATTCGATGATGCTGCCCGGGCGGACATCAGACACCACAAGCACCTTGGCCTGATACCGGAATTTCCGGTATTTCAGAAGGGTCTTATCGAGGATTTCACCGCTGAATTCCACGACCGTACCGTCAGCCTCGATGGTGCGCGCTCGCACGTCCTCGACGGTGTCCAGCCTTTCGACGTAAGGGATCTCCACGGTGCCATATTTCTCGCCTTCCTGGCTGAAGACTTTGACGCGATAATAGAAATCAGCTGTCGATTTGATGTCATCGACGTCCTCCTGGCGGTAGAGGATCATGGCTGCGGAGCCGGGACGATCCGGATTGTCCTTGAGCGCCAGTTCCTCGGGCTTGACGGCCGCCCAGTGAGAGTCGGCAGTCTGTTGCGAGGCGGACCAGGCCGGGGAAACAGCAGTCGCACTGAAGACAAGAAGAAACGCAAAAAGCCCGGATAGCCCATTCGCAAGCCGTTTGACGTGGTGGGTCATATTTCCCTCTTATGCCTGCACTGTCGGTGTTGGGACGGTCTTGTGCCCGCGCCCGAACGGCGTGGCACGACTCTGATTGATAACACGTCACCCATAATTACAAGCGGAATTGAGGTCCAAATCCTGCCATTTATGCACCGATCCTGCTGCAGTAGCCCGGCTTCCTTCAGCGCAGCAGGGCTATTTTCCTGATGACGCCGACCTCCAGAGTCCCGGTTCTGGTCAGTCATTACGAAGCCGCCGAGCACGATGAAATGTGCCCGGACGATGCGTCGTACTCTCACTGTCGGATGATTCGGTGCGGCCCCGCCGCAGAGGTTACATCCGCGACGATACTGCGCGAACGGAGACGTGTCAAGCGGCCTGCGACAGCCTCGGCAGCTGCGATGCGGAGAGGCGCCGGTACCCAAAGACGTGGACGCGAGAGCCGTAAGCGCCCATTTCGGCTTCGCGCTGGCGGCGCCAGTTGGAATTTGCTGATGCTTATGCCGATAAACTCGCGAGCGTCTCCGCCAACATCAAAGTCCCTCGACCGATGTCTTCAACTGACGCGTACTCGTCCGGACGATGGCTGTAGCCGCCCCGGCATGGAATAAACAGCATGCCCGCAGGAGCGATACGCGAAATGAAAAGGGTATCGTGGTAGGCACGGCTGATGATGGGCAGGAATTTCTGCTCATGCTTCCGGCATGCGGCCGAGAGCGCCTCGACAATCGCGAGCGCGCACTCGGCGGGCGCGTCGGCATTCAATTGTTCGGTAGTGATGCCCACCGCGCGTCGTTCCGAGACTTGGTGCGCCGCGGTTTCGACGGCCTGCAGTAGGCCGTCGCGGCGCGCAAGATCGGTGTCGCGCGCATCGACGCTGATTCGTACGCGGCTAGGAATGCTGTTCACCGCGCCGGGAAACACCTCGCATATGCCCACAGTTGCGACGGTGTCGACCGAGCCGGTCGAACGCGCCGCATACTCGATTGCCAGCACCAGTTCAGCCGCGGCGCAGAGGGCATCGTGCCGGTCCGGCATCAAGACGCCGCCCGCGTGTCCGCCGGCGCCTTCGATGGTAATCCGCGCGCTGGCGGGCGCCGCGATTCGCGTCACCACGCCCAACGGGACACGCTCGCGATCGAGCACGGGGCCCTGCTCGATGTGCAGTTCCACGAAGGCTCGGTAGTATCCCTGGGGCAGCCTCACGCTTTCGAGTTCCTGGTCCAGGCCTGCGTTGAGGCGCACCTGTTCGAGCGACTCGCCGTCTTTGTCGATCAGACCTCTGGCCGCCTCCGGCGATAGCGCTCCGGAGAGCAGGCGGCTGCCAAGACATCCAATCCCGAAGCGAGTCGGCTCCTCGGAGGTAAACATTAGCAGTTCGATCGAATGCCTGGGGCGCAGCGCGGCGCGGCGCAGGGCGCGAATCGCTTCGAGACCTCCAAGCACGCCGACAACGCCGTCGTATCTGCCCGCGTTTGGAATCGCATCGATGTGCGACCCGGTTCCAATGGCGGACGCGGCGGGATCGGAGCCTTGCCAGCGCGCAAAGACATTGCCGACAGCGTCCTGGCGAATGGTCAGTCCGGCCGATTCGCAGCGCCCAATCAGCCACGCACGGGCCCGCATGTCCGTGGGAGTGAAGACTACTCGGGTCACGGCCGGCGGTTGGGCGTCTGAAATAAGCGCGAGTGTTTCGATCTCGGACGCGAGGCGTGCGGAATCAATCTGTAAAGACAGCGACATGATTGTTAGGGATGCCGGTTCCAATCTTTGTAAATCAGGTATTTCGCCGGCGACCTTCCGATCGCGCCGAACCATTGCGGGCACCACGGCGCCATCCAGATGAAATCTCCGGCTGCGACCGGATACCAGGAGCCGCCCAGCCGATAGATGCCCCCGCCTTCGAGCATCAGCAGGCCGTGTTCCATAACGTGCATTTCGACCATGCTGAGCGCCGCGCCCGGCTGGTACGTCATCACGTTGACCGCGAAATCGAAGCTTGGCACGTCGGGAAGCAGGCATTTCACCTGGACGCCCGGGTCATCGTTCAGCGGGCGTGATTCGATGGAGTCTTCGGAAGACACGATCAACTCCGGAGGCCCCGCAGAATCGAGAGTTTGGTAGGGCTTCTCAATCACAGCCACCTTGCTCTCCTCGAGGGCAACGAGACGGTGTTCCAGGCCTTCCGGGAAATAGGCGTAGCCCCGCCCGCTCATCCCAGCCTCGTTATGATCGCCTTCGATTCTGACGGTTCCGCTCAGCACATAGACGAAGCGTTGGGTCTGTGCGCCGCCCATCACACCCCCAGGTTCGAATTCAGCCGTGTACTCGGTAAACCGCGCCCCCAAAGCAGGTCCGGCGTGAACCACTGCCGTGCAGCGCTCCATTCCGGGCAGTGCTGCGCGCACGAATGTGTCCGGCGTGAGCAGCGCGTGATCGCTGCGCCGGGCGCTCCGGGTGTAGCCAAGGTTATGCAATTTGCACCCTTCTCTCCTTCATCGTGGTTGAGGACGCCAGCAGATCGAGCAGATGCACACCGGCCTCGATTGCCTTCGCGACATCCCCGGAATTTACGCTCTCTTCGGGACTGTGGCTGACGCCGCCCGGCGTTCGCAGGAAGATCATCGCTGCCGGAATCTTTTCGGACAGGATCATGGCATCATGCCCGGCGCCACTCGTCATC
>JASHQD010000024.1 GCA_030037755.1 Terriglobia bacterium | reverse complement strand
CCGTTCCGGAAGGAGGACGCGTAGTGGAGCGATCGGTCGCGTTTCTTGGCGATCAGGGCAAGCTGCAGGTTGCGGCGGCCGGCCTGGCGCCGCCGTTCGGTGGAGCGCAAGCGGATTTCAGACGGCACGGCATTGGCGAGCGCGAGGTTGGCGCGGTTGGCGGCGAGTACGCGCTCGGTGACGGTGTACTTCCGCTTTGGGCGCGGGGTGAAGCCGGGAGCGAGGGATTGAAGGTCGATCATGGTCGTTCTCCTCGTCAAGTCGAAAAGTCGAAACATCATGGCGCGCTCACCACGTGGCAGTCTGCTGTGCCGGCGGGAGTGACTTCGATCACAGACTGAGCAATCCGCTTGCGATAGCTTAGGGTGGGCGTTCGCGAGGGCGGCATAACGCCTCCCCAGGATCCTTCCGAGAGGTGCCGCCGAAGCGAGGAGGTGAGCCATGGGCGCTCTGATCGGCGATCTTCGCTATAGTCTGCGGGCACTGTTCAGGGACCCGGGCTTCATCCTGATCGCGGTGCTGTCACTGGCGCTCGGCATCGGCGCGAATTCCACCGTCTTCAGCGTAGCCGAAGCGGCGCTGCTGCGCTCCTGGCCGGCGTCCTCACCCGAACGGCTGGCGAAGATCGTCGCCCGGACGCCACAAGGTTCCGACGATTATTTCTCCTACCCGGATTATCAGGACCTGAGCCGGCAGAGCCGCGCCTTTAACGGCATCGCCGCCTGGGCGCGGCATGGCCGAACGCTTCGCACCGGCACGGAATCGCTCGCGATTCTGGATGACCTGGTTTCGCCCAACTATTTCGCGGTCCTCGGGCTGAGGGCACAGTTAGGGCGCACGTTCGCGCCGTCCGGCCCGAACGATGAGACGACGGTGGTGATCAGCGACGATCTCTGGCATCGCGTCTTCAACGCCGATCCCGCCCTGATCGGAAAGCAGATCCTCCTCACCAACCGAAGCTTCACCGTGATCGGCATCGGTCCGCTGCATTTTCGCGGGCTGGGACGCGAGGTGCCCACAGACGCCTGGCTGATGCCGACCATCGACCTGGGAACGGAAGGCGCGGCGGACCGCGGCCTGCGGGATTTCGAGCTTCTGGGGCGGCTCAGCTCGGGCGCAACGCCCGAACAGGCGCAGGCCGAGCTGGACACCATCAGCCATCGCCTCGCGGACGCCTATCCGGCCTTCGACAAGGCACGAAATGTCACCTTGATATCGGAGCAACAGCGGCTGCGGCAGGCCGCGTTTCCGACAGTCCTGCTGATGGCCGCGGTGGCGCTGGTCCTGCTGATTTCAAGCGCCAATGTCGCGGGGCTGGTGCTGGCGCGCTCCGAGACGCGACGCCGCGAGATTGCGGTACGGCTGGCGATAGGCGCGGGGCGCGCGCGACTGATCCGGCAGTTGCTGACCGAGAGCGCGTTGCTGGCCGTCACCGGCGCGGCGCTGGGCCTCGGGCTCACCCACTGGCTGTTCAAACTCCAGCCCGCATTCTATCCGCCCATGAACATCGACGTCGGCTTGGACCTGCGCCTCAACGCGCCCGTGATCGTGTTCACCCTGGCGGTTTCGGCGCTGGCGGTGCTGATCTTCGGTCTCGCGCCCGCGCTGCAGGCGTCGAAGACCAGCCTGACGCCGGCGCTCAAGAGCGGTGACGAGGGCGCGTCCGCGGGGGCGCGACGTCTGATCCTTCGCAATGGGCTCGTACTCGGTGAGATCGCGCTGTCGGTGGTACTCCTCACGGCGTCGGGCCTGCTGCTGCGAAGCCTTCTTTACAGCCGCGGAATTCACCTGGGCTTTGAGGCGCAGAGGAATCTGGTCTTCTTCGATCTCGGGCCCGGCATTGCCGGTTATAGCCTCGATCGCAGCCTCGCCTACTTCGAACGCGTCCGCGACGATGTGTCGGGACTTCCAGGCGTGAGGCATGTGACCTACGCGCGTCGGATGCTGCTGACCGATTCCGGCGGCGGCGCCGAGCAGCGCGTGGCCATACCCGGCGTCGAGCTGCCGCAGGGTCAGCCGAACATTCCCATCAAGTTCAATGCCGTCGGTCCCGGCTACTTCCAAACGCTCGGCACACGCATTCTGCAAGGGCGCGATTTCATCGCCGCCGATGGTCCGAACGGAGCGAAAGTTGTGCTGATCAGCGCGACGATGGCGCGTCGTTACTGGCCGGTCGGTGACGCGATCGGCCGCCACATCGTGGCAGAGGGCAAGGACTGCCAGGTCGTGGGCGTGGTTGAGGACGCCAAGATCAACGACGTCCACGAAGCGCCGGAGCCTTACGTCTATTTTCCCTTTGCGCAGTTGCCGATTGCGTGGGGAACGCTGATCGTCGAAACCGGAGGCGATCCGCGCGCGCTGACCGGAACAATCCGCAACGCCATCCGCCGCGAAGACCAGAACGTGCCCGTCAATGTCTTTACGCTGCATTTCATCATGCAGGAGGCGTACTGGAGCGACCAGATGGCCGCGGGCTTCGTGGGCGGGCTGAGCGTCCTGGGCATTTTCCTCGCCAGTATCGGGCTCTACGGCGTGATCGCCTATCGGGTGAATCGCCGGCGGCGCGAGATGGGCATCCGCATGGCGCTGGGCGCGGAGCGCCGCGACGTGCTGCGCCTGGTGCTCGGGCAAGGCCTGCGTCTGGCAGCGATGGGGACCGGAGCCGGACTCGTCGCATCGTTTGCTGTCACACGATTGATGTCCAACCTGCTGTACGGCGTCAAGCCGGACGATCCGATCGCGTTTGCCGCAAGCTCTCTGATCGCGATTTCCGTCGCGCTGGCTGCGAGCTATGTCCCGGCAGTGCGCGCGTCGCGATTGGAGCCGAACG
>JASHQD010000406.1 GCA_030037755.1 Terriglobia bacterium | reverse complement strand
GTTTCGCTGGTGGCGCGACGAGAAAAACGAAGATAGATCCCTACCATTCCGGCCACGGCCACAAAGAGAATCGCAAGCCCAAGCTTCAATTCACGGCCGAGCGAGGAGGCGTCGCGGGTCATCTTTTCCGTCACCGCGAGGGTTTCAAACGCCGAACGCGACATCTCCTGGCCCTGTTCTGCGATGCGCAGTCTCGCCCGAAGCTCATCTTGGGTCTTCTTGGCCCGCAACTGGGTGCGAACGCGGGCCAGAAGCTCCATGGGCTCCCAGGGACGCGTCACGACGTCGTCAGCGCCAAGGTCGAGGCCGCGCACCGGCGCTCCGGCTGCTCCGGACGACAGCACGATCACTCGTATGTCCGCCGTCGCCGACGCGCCCTTGAACTCGGCCAAAAGATCGCCGCACTCGAGTCCCGAGAACCGCTCGTCAAGCAGCAGCAGGTCGGCGCCTTTCGCCCGCGCCACGCCCAGTCCAGCCTCGCAGGCCTCGGGGCTCGAAACATCGTACCCGGCGCCTTCGAGCAGACGCACAAGGTCGAGGCGGGATGCCTCATCACCTTCGAGCACCAGGACCGTCTCACGCGCAGCATTCATCGCCGGACACCTCTTAGTACTCTTTGATGCTGCGTCCACGAACTGTGTGCCCCAGTCGGACGCTCAGAGGGTGGCGGGGCCAGTTTAACTTTGAGGATAAATTTGCCAAGGCCTCGAACGGGCTTGTCCGCGAGGCCGACTCCGACCCGAAACCTACTTGCCATGGAAGATGGCGCGGTTGATGTCTGGCCAGAACTCCCGGAACACAAAGGTGGCTCCATCGAGAGAGACATTTAACAGCCACAGCTGATAGGTCTTGGTCCAGGTTCGCTCGCGACTGGGATAGTAAAGATTGGATATGGCGCCGGCGGCTCCGGCTCCGCCCACCTCGCTGAGATTAAAAGTATTCCCACCTGAATCCGTGCGCGTGATAAAGAGGCGGCTGACCGCGTATCCTGCCCGCTTCAGTGGTCCGTTATGCCCATTCGCAGTTCGGCGGCCCAGGGTGTAGTAGCGCGGATCCTGACGGGTTGCAACGGGAAGCAAGAACTCTACCCACAGGTTCTCATCCGCCTGGTCGGCGAAGGAATGCCAGTAGTAGCGGCCAAAACCTGCCGCACCTTGGCGGAACTCCGGTGTCGAATTGTTAAGCTCCGACAGGCCGGCGAGCGCGCCGATCCAGATGAACGATGAATAATCGAAGCTGTCCTGAGCAAAGCCGACGAATTTCTCTTTGGGCGTTTGAGGTGGCAGGCGAGTGTCGACGCTTACGGCCCGAAAGTTTGGAATGATGCCAAGGATACGCTTGGTCTGCTGGCCCTCGCTTGGGTCCTGATTTGCGCTGGGCGCATCGGGTAATGTCGTCGCGAAGGGCGCGTTCTTGTCGCCAGGGCTTGGATGGTTCTCCCTATTGTCGCCTTCTTGGGCGCTTGCCTGTACCGCAGACAGACAGAGCACCATAGCAAGAAATCCCTTCCCCAATACAAGCAAAGAACGTTTGGACATAAGCCTCGTCGATGTCGCGGCGCGGAATTCCCTCCGTTTCCACCTTTGTATCGATTCAGTTCTTCCTCATTTTGTTGCAAGCTTCTTAAGGCTACTTGGGAAATCTCCATGTAGAAGTAACTCCCGGCGACGATTCTGCCTGCGGCGCACAGCCCTGACGACTCTTCGACTCGCCGCCGAACCCAATGTCTCGTATGGCCACTCGGAGAGAATACGGGCCGCCAGTTGACGGTAAGCCGGCCAATCGGAGATGTCCGTGAAGGGTTCGGAAGAGGGCCGTTTGGGATGAGTTCCCTTGGTCGTTTAGTGTGCCGTCCCGCTGCAATCTTTACAACCACGTACGATCATCAAGCTACGGGTTTGGGTCGAAAAAAGACACCTGCTGGAATTGCAGAAATCGCAAAAATCGTGCACTTTGCACGTCTTCGCATCCATGCTCGAATCTTCCATATACGCCGTGGAATCTGTGATATGGCGCCTTATGATCGAAGCCCGCGCATTTTGCGACGTGTTCGCATGTACGCTTCTCTCGGGGTGGCTGGCTAGCGGGCTAGTGGACTTTCCCGCTTACTTCATTATCGCGCGCAACCACCCCTTGGCCCCTCCTTTTCAAGGAGGGGGTGGAGTGGTTGTGAACGAAATGATTGGGACAGGCCGCCAGGCGCCAAGAGCCAGGGACTCGTAGACGTGAGGATGGAAGGATACGAGACATGAGCGAGCAGGAATGGAGGTGGAGGCGAGAAGTGAACCGGACGAACGGGTGCGCCCCTGAGAGCCGAACTCCGAACCTCGAACTTCGAACTCCGAACGCCGTTTCCGTGGTATTATGGCCATTCGTGCAATCATTCAGAATCTGTGGAGGAAAGTAACACATGCAACACGAACATAAGTGTGCCTGGAGAATGGTGCTGCCTGCAGCGGCGCTTGCGATGCTGGCGGCAGTGTCCGTCTGGGCCCAGAGTTCCGCTCCAGCGCCACCGCCACCGCTGAAGCCGGCGCAGCAGGCTCCGGCACCCGGCGCGCCCGCAGTTACCATCAAACCCGGCGCTCCGGCCATGCCTCAGGTCCCGCCGGACAAGGTGGTGATGAAGGTCGGCAGCAAGCAGATCACAGCCGGCGAGTTTCAGGCGATCGTCCAGACGCTTCCGCCTCAGGTCCAGCGCGCGGCTTCGCTCCAGGGTCTGAAGGACGTTGGAGACCAGTACGCGAAGCTGGTGGCCATTGCTGAGAAGGCCGCCACGGACGGCATCGATCAGAAACCGGACGTCAAGGTGAAGCTCGAGCTGCAACGGATGCAGCTGCTGGCCCAGGGCGAGTATCAGAAGATCAACGAAGACATCAAAATCACGCCGGACGACGTCAGCCAATACTATAAGGCTCACCTCCAGGATTTCGAGCAGGTCGAAATCCGGCAAATCAGTGTCCGCAAGAAGGCGGCGAATGCCAAGGCCGACGCCCCGGGGTTGCCGGAAGGGGATGCCAAAGCCAAGGCGGAGGCGATCCGCGCGGCGCTGGCGTCGGGTCAGGACGCGCAAAAGGTGCACGACCAGTTCAAGCTGGACAATGTGGTCTTCTTCGATCCGAACCCGCGTGCCGTTCGTCACGGCCAGCTTGCCGGCGCCATGGACCAGGCTGCCTGGAGCCTGAAGGACGGCCAGGTGTCGGACATCCAGGACAACCCGGTCAACTTCTACTTTCTGCAGGTCGTGAAGCACGACACGCCGGCGGAAGCGGACGTATCCAAGGAGATCGAGGGCAAGATCAAGGAGCAGAAGTCGCAGGCGGCACTGGATAGCGTGGAGAGCGGTGCCAATATCTGGCTCGATCCCCAGTATTTCACGGCGGCCAAGCCCGCGGCGGAGAACGGAGGGGCTCCTGGCGCGAACCCGCACGTCGTCCAAGGGCCTCCACCGCCTCCACGCCCGCCAGCGCCGCAGCCTTAGGGATCTCGAGGTTACGGGCTTTTTAACAGTTTCGTGTTGAAAAGCTTGTGGAAAAGGCCATTGCTTTTCGGGATAACAGATAAGCTCTCAGCAACTTCTGGCGGATTGCACTAATTTGAAGCAGCCGCTCCGGCCGGTCAGACCAGCGGCTGGGGCGGCTTGAGCTTCACTTCCAAAGTGCTGTGATCTTTGTCCACCTGGAACTGCTTGCCGAACGATTGATGATTCTCCTCGGTCACCATCAGCGTTACGGTTCCCGGGGGAATGTAGGGAAACCGATAGCGGCCTTGCGTGTCGGTCTTGGCGCTGTAGGAGAGCGTATGGGCGCGGCCGAACTGTCCTTCCTTGGGTTGCACGAAAGTCAAGGTGAGACGCGCCTGGCTGATCGGCTTGCCGGTTTGAGAGTCGCTGACGACAACCATGAGCGTAATCGGCTCCGGTAGCGCTGCCTGGCTCTGTGCGACGGTAAGGCCAGAGGGAGCCGCAAGGTAAACGGCCGAGCCAAGCACTGCGAATCGCATCCAGTTGCGCCTTGTCACTTCTGCCTCCTCGAGGAACATCGCCTCGGTTTGCGGGAGTCCCGCAAGTCTTATCCGTGTTCCCATCATAGCGCAACCGGGCCTTGCCGATTCCGGCGAATTCGTGGTGCTGGCTCGAACTGCTTCAAGCGGAACTGTTGACTGTCGACTGTGAACTGTCGACTCTCGAAGAGGCCTCCCATGGGATTCTCCACAGACGCGATCCACGTCGGGCAGGAGCCCGATCCCGCGACGGGCGCGATCATTGTTCCGATCTACCAAACGTCAACCTATGTGCAGGAGGAACTCGGAAAGAATAAGGGGTACGAGTACGCGCGCACGGCGAATCCGACGCGGTCGGCGCTGGAGCGCAATCTGGCGTGCCTTGAAAACGGCGCGTACGCCTACGCTTTCGCCTCCGGCATGGCTGCCATCAATGTGCTGATGACGCTGCTCAAAGCTGGCGACCACGTCGTGGCCAGCCAGAATCTTTATGGCGGATCCTTCCGGCTCTTCGAGCGCGTGCTCAAGGATTTCGGCCTCAACTTCAGCTATGCGAACACCAGCCGGCTTGATGAAGTCGAGAGGATGATCCAGCCGCGAACGCGTCTGCTTTACGTCGAGACACCGACCAATCCGGTCATGGAGATCACCGATATTGCCGCCGCGGCGTCGCTTGCGCACAGCCGCGGATTGCTGCTGGCGGTGGACAACACGTTCATGAGCCCGTATTTTCAGCGTCCGCTGGAGCTGGGAGCTGACTTCGTGCTGCACAGCACCACGAAGTACCTGAACGGTCACTCCGACGGCGTCGGCGGCGTCATCGTCTTGAACGATCAGGCCATTGCCGAGCGGCTGAAATTCCTGCAGAACGCAGCCGGAGCTATTCTTGGTCCTTTCGATTGCTGGCTCATTCTGCGCGGTGTGAAGACTCTGGCCGTGCGCATGCGCCAGCACGACGCGAATGGCCGGGCGATCGCCCAGTTTCTGGCGAGTCATCCCAAGGTGCGCAAAGTGCATTATCCCGGCCTGCCCACGCATGCGCAGCATGAACTCGCTCGGCGCCAGATGAAGGGATTCGGCGGTATGATCGCGTTCGACACGGGCTCGCTGGAGAATGCCAAGGCAGTCCTGCGAAGCGTGCGCTTGTGCTCGCTGGCCGAGAGCCTGGGCGGAGTCGAGACCTTGATCTCGCATCCAGCCACCATGACCCACGCCAGCGTGCCGGCTGAGGATCGCGAGCGGCTGGGCATCACGGAGGGCCTCGTGCGTATTTCCGCCGGGATCGAAGACGTTGAAGACCTGATCGCAGATCTCGATCAGGCATTGGGGCGGATTTCCTCTTAGTCGACAGTTGACAGTCTACAGTCGACAGTTCGGCTGCCAACACTGCTGACTCCAAACTGTTGACTGTCGACTGTCAACCTGACAACTGTGGACTGTCAACTGTCGACTGTTGACTGACTGTTCGTTCCCCCCTCAACGAACTGCGGCGCAGCTTTGATCGCGTCCGTCAGCCACTGGAGGTAATCGCGCGAGCCATCGATAATCGGGAGGCAAATCATCTCAGGTGTGGCGTAGCTATGCAGCTTGCGGATCGCGGCCTCGACTTCGGGAAAAAGCTCCCGCGAAGTCTTGACGAGCAGTAGCCGTTCGCGGCTGCGCTCCGTCTTGCCTTGCCACTCGTATATCGACTCCAGCGAGCCGGAGATGTTCACGCAGGCAGCGAGCCGATTCTGGACCAGTTCCAAGGCGATCTTGCGCGCTTCCTTCAGATTGCTGGTCGTAACCAGCACTACCACTTTGTCCGTCACAACTCCTCCTCAGGATTCTCGGTTTCGCCGACTTTGAACCGGGTGGTCATGGGAGGCGATACTCCAAAGGGCTACGGGCGTCAGATGACAGGAACAACCCATGCCGGCGAAATTGCCACGGGTATGTCTCCACGATACAATGACCGTGTGAATCGGGACAATCCCATCAAGTTCGGCACCTCGGGCTGGCGTGGCATTATCGCAGACGATTTTACCTTTGCAAACGTCCGGCTGGCAGCGTCGGCGATCGCGCACCACCTGCTTGGCGGATCGGGCTCGCCGCAGGTCATTGTCGGCTACGATACGCGGTTTATGTCGGAACGGTTCGCGGCAGCGGCGGCGGATACACTCTCTTTTCATGGCGTCACCACTTACCTGTGCCAGCGCGCGGAAGCGACACCGGCGATCGCTCACGACATTATCCGCTCGGGGCGGCAGGGCGGCATCAACATCACCGCCAGCCATAATCCGGCGGAGTATAACGGGCTGAAGTTCTCGGGCTCTGACGGCGGCCCGGCATTGCCGGAGGTCACGCACGACATCGAGCGTCTGGCCGTGGAGATTCAGAATAACGCGTGGCCCCTCCGGCAGGCGGAGGACCCCACGGCGCTGCGGCATACCGCCGATCCGCGGCCGGCGTACCTTGACGCCCTTCACCACAAAATTGATTTTGAAGCAATCGAGAAAGCTCGCCTGAAGGTTGGATATCATCCGTTGTATGGCGCCGGCAGGGGTTATCTCGACCATCTCCTCAGAGAGCATGGCGCGGCTGTCCTGACCATCGACGATTTCCGCGATCCGCTCTTTAACGGCGCGGGACCCGATCCCAGCGAAGCAAATCTCGCCCGGCTCGCGCGCCTGGTGAAGGATGAGGAATGCGTCGTGGGTCTCGCCACTGACGGCGACGCCGACCGCTTCGGCGCCGTCGACAAGGACGGCACGTGGATTCACCCCAACTACATCCTGGCTATCCTCGCGGACTATTTGATCGGGCAGCGCAAGATCCCGGGCGGTCTCGGACGCAGCGTGGCGACCACGCATCTGATTGACGCCGTCGCGCGCCACTACAATGTGCCGATTTATGAGACGCCGGTCGGATTCAAATACGTCGGCGAGTTGATCAAGCAGGACAAAATCGCGATGGGCGGCGAAGAGAGCGCGGGCATGAGCGTTCGCGGGCACGTGCCGGAGAAGGACGGCATTCTGGCCTGCCTGCTGCTGGCCGAAGCTGTCGCGCGCACGGGACTTTCGCTGCAACAGCAGATCCAGGCGCTCTTCGACAAGGTCGGGCCGCTTTATTCGATCCGGATCAACATGAAGTTGACGCCGGAGGTCAGCCGGACGCTGCCCGAAAAGCTGAAGCAGGATCCCGACAGTCTGAACCACCGGAAAGTGGCGCGGGTCGACCGCACCGACGGCCTGAAGCTGGCGTTCGAAGACGGCGCCTGGATGCTGGTGCGGCTATCGGGCACCGAGCCGGTGGCAAGAATATACTGCGAGGCCCCTTCCCACATCGAGCTCGACGATCTTGTTCACTCTTCCCAGGCTTTTGTGGTAGGCTAGAGACGTCGGCGGGCGGAGCCGCGGACCGGGGCGGAAAGATGGCAATCCGGATTCGTGATCGGCGGGTGTACTGGGGTGTGATGGCCCTCGCCCTCATTCTGGCGGCCGCCCTCGGCCATCACGTCATCTATGGTGAGAACGGTTATCTGACCTACCGCAGCGAACAGCGCCGGTACCTCGAACTGAAGCAGCAAACCGGCAAGATCAAGGACCAGAACGACCAGATCCAGAGAGAGATCGACGGCCTCAACCGCCGCGACCCCGCGGTGATTGAAGAGAAAGCGCACGAGCAGCAGTTGGCCAAACCACGCGAGAAGATCTACGTGTATACACCGTCCGATTCAAAGACGGCTCCCGCCACGCAGCCCAACAATCCGGCTCCCAAGCCCGACGGTCAGCGTTGAGCATCTTGTACTACAAATCCTGAACTTCTTCGCAGCCCGCGAAGGTCTTTGCTCGCCACTTGCCACTCGCCAGTCGCCACTTTTGGCCCATTTAGAGGTTCCCTCACAATGCGTGGTGAGGCCCGGGCGTTTGACCATCGGCCAGCCTGCGAAAGGCCGGACGAGGATCGGTTTGAAGACCGGCCCGGCTTTTTTCCAGAAGATCCCTGCCTTCCTCGGAATGGCGCAGCGAAACCAGGCACGCACCCAGGGCGTTCTCCGATTCCGCCACCTGCCAGGGGATGAGTGGAAACGGCGGATGCTGTGCCGATTCTACAGCGGCACGCAATATCGGCTCCGCCTCGGCCGCCTTGCCTTCCCAGGTCAGGACTTCTCCCAGTCTTACTTCGGCCTCAAGGATATCCGGATGACCGGGCTCGAGCCTGCTCTTGCGGATGTCAACCGCTTGCCGCGCCAGTGGCTCGGCGCTCGCCGGATCTCCCTGAAACGACTGCGCCATCGCTACATCGAGGAGAGATGCCGCCACCTCAGGATGCTGGCCGCCGCCCAGCTTGCGTCGCATTTCCAACGCTTGGCGCCCATAGGCCTCAGCGCCGGCGTAATCTCCGCGATCGAATTCCAGCACGCCGAGATTGGCGATCACCTGGGCCACGGACCAGTTCTCAGGCTTGCCACCCTGCTGCAAGATCTCCAGCGCTTCCTTGAAGTATTTCTCGGCTCCAGCGTAATCGCCCTTCGCTTCAAGCAGGCGAGCCCAGTTGTCGACCCCAGCGACCGTTCCCGGGCTATTCTCGCCAAACGCCTTGCGCGAAATCGCGAGGTTTTCCGCTAAGTAAGGCTCCGCCTCCCGCCAATCACCGGCTTCGATAAGTTCATAGCCCAGATTATTGAGCGTGTACCTCAAGTCCGGGTGTTCGGGCCCCAGAATCCTGCGGAGAAGATCCAGGTCCTTCCGGTCCATGGCGGCTGCATCGATAAAATCGCCTTCGCGCCCGAACGCTCCCGCCAGGTTGTGGAGGCTGGTCGCGTAAGTCGGGCCGTCCGGACCCTCCACTCGGCGGTCGATTTCCACCGCCTCCTGCAGCAACCCGGTTGCCTCGCGATAGCTGCCTTTGCGAAACAACTCCAGCGCCAGGTAGTTGCGGGTGTTTGCGCCATTCAGGCTGTCCGGGGGACTCGGAATGCTGAGAGCCTTCCTCAGGACCGACTCCGACTCGGCGTCCTTATTCTCGAGAAAGAGACATTCGCCCAGGCTGTTCAGACCCTCCGCGACGAGGTCACTTTTCGCGCCCAGAGACCTCTGGCGGATTGCCAACGACTGACGAAACAGCGGCTCGGCCTTCTCATAGTGGTTCTCGAGACGCAGGGTAAGGCCGAGATCCTCCATGCTGGTGGCCAGATCCAGGTCGCGATCGCCCGGCGTCCTCTTTCTCAGCCCGTAGGCGCGTTCGACGAGCGGCTCCGCCTTGCTGTACAGTCCAAGAGCATCGTAAGCGTTGCCGATGTTGTCGAGCATGCTCGCCTGCAATGCCGGATCGCCGGCCAGTTCGCGATCCACGCGAATCGCGCCCTGGTCCAGCAGCTCCCGGGCCGTCACCTCTCTGCCTCTCGCCTGTTCGGGTGTGGCGGCTTCAAAGATGTTCACCAGAAACTGCGATTCGCGCTCGGCCATGAGGCGTTCCCGCGTGGCACGCTGCGCCAGCACGCCCATGCCGATCCCAAAGCCCACCACCGCCAGTGCGCCTGCGACGATCGCAGCCAGGGCAGCTTTATGACGACTGACGAACTTCCCGACGCGATAACGCCGGGCGCCGCCTCGCGCCTCCACCGGGTAGCCTCTCAGATAGGAACGGACGTCCTCCGAAAGCTGTGCCACCGACGGATACCGCCGC
>JASHQD010000405.1 GCA_030037755.1 Terriglobia bacterium | reverse complement strand
AGGTGCTTTTCGATCCACTTCCGAATGTGCGGAATCGAGTTGCGCGGGAAGCGATGCGGAGAGTTGTAGAAGCGGAAGTCGAGTGACGCCGCGCGTTCGGCCAGTCTCTTTTTGTGCTCCAGATTCTTCTCGCGCGTAAACCACTCGTCGTCGGTGGCGGCGATGTGCAGCACGTGCGTCCGGGCGCGGTGGTAGTGCGGATTTTCATGCCAGTCGCCGGGCACGCCGCCGCAGACGCCGATCGCGCCGCGAATCGCGCGCGGATAGGTGAACACGTAGCGATAGTTGTAGGCGCACGCCTGCGAGAAGGCCAGCAAAAAGATCTGCTCCGGGTCGGCGTGATGATGCCGCACCGCCGTACGGATCAACTGCGTCACAGCGTCGTGATGAAGCCGGACTGATTCCTCCATCTTGTAGCTCGTCCCCCAGCCAAAAACCACGCGATAACTCTTCGTGTCCGTCAGGTCGTCCTTGCCGTAGCGCTGGAAGAACTGGTTGTGACCTTGCAACGAGATCGCAATCATCCGGTCGCCCGCGATTTTCCTGGCCACGCGCATCATCGAGTCTTTATCACCCTGGTAGCCGTGCAGCGCGATGAGCAGCGGCCAGCGGCGATGCGCTCCGTGCGAGCCTGGCTGCATGGCGGGTGTGCCATGCGGAGTCTCGATCTCGTAGTGGCGTGGGATGGGTTGGGTGAAGGAGCGTTCCATCAGGCTCGGGGCTCGGGGTTCGGGATTCGGGATTCGGTGTTCGGCACCGATTCGGCTGCCACGCGCCCGGTATGGCCGTTTCTCTCGGCTCGGACTACTTCAACCAGGTTGCATTGAAACGTCGATCCGGCGCCGAGATCGGTGAGCCGGGTCGATACCAGCGCGTTCGCGCTCTGTCCGTCCTCCGTGTGCTTCGCCCACCACAACCCCTCCGCGACCACCACGCCCTCGCGTGTGTCGGTGGTTACCTCAGCCTGATAGTGGCACTCGCCGCGATCGTTCCAGAGTCGAACGCGATCTCCCTGCGCAATGGCTCGCTGTGCTGCGTCTGCGGGATGAATCTTGACCGATGGCACGCCCATGCGGCGCCGCTGTTCGTCGACGACGCCAAAGGTCGAATTCAGGAAGTGCACGGAGGGCGGAACCAGCAACTGCAAGGGATAACGTTCGCGCAGTGCGGTGTTCTCCACGCCCTCGCTGCAGGCGTGATACCGAGGCAGCGGGTCGAGTCCGCGCGCCGCCATGCGCTCGGAATAGAACTCGAGCTTGCCCGAAGGCGTGTAGAAGCCGTCCGCGAAAGGATCGGCGTCGGCGGCGAGATTCACGCGTATCGGCTCGCCCGCCATAAGGCGTTCCAAATTGATGCCGGCCATGAATTTCGAGGGCGTATCGAGCGCCTGGCTCATGACGTCGACCTCGGTATCGTCAAAGCACTCGTCGGTGAATCCGCAGCGCCGCGCCAGCAGCCGGAAGACGTCGAAGTTCGGCTTGGCCTCGCCGAGCGGCTCGATCACCGGCTTGCCGACCTGCAGATAGTAATGTCCGTAGCTCTTGTAGAGCTCGAGGTTTTCGAGAAACGTCGTCGCCGGGAGCACGATGTCGGCATAATCCACCGTGTCAGTGTGGATCTGCTCGTGGACCACCGTGAACAGGTCCGGACGGCGCAACCCTTCCAGTACGCGCGATTGATCGGGCGCCACAGCCGCCGGATTGCAGTTGTAGACGTAGAGCGCCTTCACCGGCGGATTCTTCTCTTCCAGCAGCGCTTCGGCCAGCTTGACCATGTTGATCTCGCGCGTCGCCGGGTGGAATCGATCTTCACCGCGCACGCGATCGAGATTGAATTCGAAGGCCCCGGCGCTCTCGTGATTGGCGCCGCCGCCCCGTTTGCGAAACGCACCCACGAGACCCGGCAGGCAGGCGATGGTGCGCATGGCCATGCCGCCATTGTCGTGACGGGTGAAAGCGAATCCCACGCGCAGGAAAGGCGCCCGCGCGCGACCGTAACCACGGGCAAATTCAACAATCTGCGACTCGCTGAGGCCGGTGATGCGCGCCACGCGATCGACCGGATACTCGTTGAGCACACGCTCACGCAGCGCTTCGTAGCCGAGGGTGAATCGCTCGATGTAATCGCGATCGAGCAGGTCTTCGCGGATCAGCACGTGCATCACGCCCAGGGCCAGCGCCGCGTCCGTGCCGGGCCGAAGCTGAAGGACATCGTCGGCAAGGTGCGACGTGCGGTTGCGATGAGGATCGATCTGCACCACGCGCGCGCCGCGCTTCTTCGCGGCCTTCACAATGGGCACGAAGTGCAGGTTGGTGGCGGCGATGTTCATTCCCCAGATGACGATGTAATCCGACTCCGCCGCTTGCATGAGATCGTTGCCAATGGCCTTGCCGATCGTCATGTCCCAGCCCGCCATGGCGGCGCTATCGCATATCGTGCGGAGCAGGCGGCTGGCGCCCAGCCGGTAGAAGAATCGATGCCCGGAGTTGCGCTGCACGATCCCGATCGATCCGCCGTAGGAATAGGGCAGGATCGCCTCGCCGCCATACTCGGCCACGACGGCCTTGAATCGCGACGCGATTTCGTCGAGCGCCGCATCCCAGGTGATGCGTTCGAATCGGCCGGCGCCCGGGCCTTTTGGTCCTACGCGTCGCGCGGGATAGAGCACGCGCAATGGCGAGTAAAGCCGGCGATCGTAATGTGCGACCTTGTGGCAGAGGAATCCGCGAGTGAAAGGATGATCGGGATCGCCCTCGAGGCGCGTGACCCGGCCGTTCTCGACGGTCGCCAGGATGCTGCAGGCATCGGGGCAATCGAGAGGGCAGACGGTTTTGAGCACGCGACCGGACATGACGATGAGGCCTGATTCCTAAGCGACGAGTCTAGCACGGCAACGGAGTCGCCAGCAGCGCGATCGCCGAGCATCTAAACGCGTTGGGGACGGTTTGTGTTCGCCCTCCGCCGGCGATATCCTGAGGCAGAAACAGAATCAGATCGCGCTCAAGTGGTAGTCGCGCGAATCCTGAACGACGCTTATGCTTCCTCTGCTCAAGGCGCTGTTGTTGCTTTCGCTGGTCGCGCTTAACGCCTTCTTCGTGGCCGCGGAGTATTCCCTCATCCGCATCCGGCGTACCCGCCTCGAACAACTGCTCGCAGAAGGCAACAAGCCCGCCCGCCTGATTCGCGCCCTGCTGGCAGACACCAGCCTGCTTTTCTCCGGAATCCAATTGGGCATCACGGTCGCGAGCCTCCTCATGGGTTGGCTCGGCGAGCGGATCGTGGCCCAGGCTCTCGAAGAATTGCTGGCCGGACACTTTCACCGCTATGCGTCGATGGCGATCGCGCACTCGATCGCCATCGCCGCCGCCTTCGTCTTCGTCACCGTCCTCCTCATGGTGCTCGGCGAGCTGGTCCCGAAGACGTTCGCCTACGAGCGCGCCGAACGGGTGGCCCTGGTCGTCGCTCGGCCGATGACTCTGTTCTTTCGGCTGGCTCGGCTTCCCGTGGAGCTTTTGGGCGGAATATCCCGCGGCTTGATGCGCGCTTTGGGCGTCCATTCGGCCGTGCCCTGGGGCCAGATTCACACGCCGGAAGAGGTGAAACTGATCATCTCCGCGATTCGCCAGGGCGGCATGCTGGAAGAAGAGCAGGAAGAGATGATTCATGGCGTGTTCGAGCTCGACAGGGTCCGTGTGCGCGCCATCATGGTTCCGTGGCCCAAAGTGACAAGCCTGCCGGTCGCGAGCTCACTCGGCGAAGTACTGGAACGCGTGGTTGTAGACCAGCACACCCGGGTGCCCGTCTATGCCGAGTCGCCCGACGACATCGTGGGGATTCTGCACACCAAGGATTTGCTGGCGCTTTTCGTGGAGCGCCAGCGAAGCGGATTCTCAACCGAC
>JASHQD010000404.1 GCA_030037755.1 Terriglobia bacterium | reverse complement strand
GCTGCGCACCAGTTGGGCTCCCTTGCCGAGCCGTAGCTCCAGATTATGAATCACCGTTCCCGCCGGAATATTGCGCAGCGGCAGCGCGTTACCCACCACGATGTCGGCCTCGGGCCCGGAAACGACCTTGTCTCCGACCTTGAGACCGGCGGGATAGAGAATGTAGCGCTTGTCGCCGTCGGCATAGTGCAGCAGCGAGATAAACGCCGACCGGTTCGGGTCGTACTCGACGGTGGCGACACGCGCCGGAACGCCCGTCTTGTCGCGCTTGAAGTCGATCACGCGGTACTGGCGCTTGTGCCCGCCGCCGCGCCGCCAGATCGTCAACTCGCCCTGATTGTTGCGCCCGGAGATCCGCTGCTTCGGCTCAACGAGCGGCTTGTACGGCCGGTCGACCGTGATCTCGTCAAACGTGAGCCCGGTCTGAAAGCGCCGTGTTTCGGTGTAAGGCCTGTAAGTTTTAATGCCCATAACTCTTTTCCGTCAACTGCCAGATCTTGCCGCTAGGTACTTGCCACTCGTCACTTGTCACTTGCCACTGGTCTTAGATCGTTTCCGCGTACTCCGGCATCTTTTGGCCTTCCTGCAGCTTGACGTACGCTTTCTTCCAGTCGGCGCGCTGGCCCATGGTGCGGCCGCGCCTGCGGATTTTGCCGTGAAATTTCGCGGTGTGGACCGATTCCACTTTCACCTTGAAGACGGTCTCAACCGCGGACTTGATCTCAACCTTGTTGGCATGCGGATTCACGCGAAACACCAGCGTGCGCGCGCGCTCCTTCACGTCCAGGCCTTTTTCGGTGATGATCGGCTTCTCGATAATCTCGTACGGACTCTTGATCATCGCAGCGACTCCTGCAAGCGCCTGAGCGCCCCTTCTGAGATCACCAACCCCTCATGAGTCAGGATGTGGTACGGGTGCACGGCATGATGGCGTATCAAATCGCAGCGCGCGATGTTGCGCGACGACAGCTCCAGGTTGCGATTGGCGGCGTCATTCACCAGCAGGATGGACTTCCCTGCTCCCAGCTTCTTCAGCGCCTCGCTGAGCGGTTTGGTGCGGGGCTCGGAGGGAGCCAGTTCGTCAACGACGGTGAGTTTCTGCTCCTGGAATTTCGCCGCCAGGGCCGAACGCAGCGCGCCGCGCAGCATCTTCTTCGGAATCTCGTAGGAATAATCGCGCGGCACCGGGCCGTGAGCGATGGAACCATGCCGCCACAGGGAGCTGCGGATGCTGCCCGCGCGGGCGCGCCCGGTTCCCTTCTGGCGCCACGGTTTCTTGCCGCCGCCGCTCACTTCCCCGCGGCTCTTCGTCTTGTGTGTGCCGCTGCGTTCGCTCGCGAGATACGCCTGCACCGCTTCCCACATCAGATGCTCGTTGGGCGGAGCCGTGAAGACTTCATCAGCGAGCTCGAACTCTCGCAGCGTCGTGCCTTCCAGGTTCTTGACGTCTACTTTAGCCATATCGGTTACCGGTTGTCGGTTGTCGGTTCCCGGACCATCCTGATCCCGGCACTTCCGTGCGACTGCCGACTGCTTACTGCGGACTGCCTACTTCTTTTTCTTTCCCTCCGGCTGCTGCACCTTCATCGGCTCCCGATGCGGCGCTTTCGCCTTGCGAACCATGACGTAACCGCCCGGCGGACCCGGCACCGCGCCCAGCACCACGAGAGCGTTGTCGTCCGGCATCACTTTCACAACCTTCAGATTGCGAATCGTGACGCGTTCCACGCCCATATGTCCGGCCGACAGCATGCCTTTGAGCACGCGCGACGGAAACGCGGACGCGCCGATCGATCCGGGCGCGCGATGGAACATCGACCCGTGCGCTCCTCCGCCGCCGCCGAAATGATGCCGCTTGTGGAATCCGGCGAAACCACGGCCTTTGGAGATTCCGATCACGTCGACGCGCTCATTGACAGCGAACTGATCCACCAGCACCTTGTCGCCGACCTTGATTTCGCCCGAATCGGGCCCGAGCCGCACTTCACGCAGTACGCGGGTGGGATTCGCGCCCGCACCCGTCTTCTTGAAGTGGCCTTCCTTGGCGCCGTTTATGCGCCGGGGTCCGGGGATTTCCACCAGACCCAGTTGCGCCGCCTCATAGCCGTCTTTCGCCACCGTCTTGCGCTGAATGACGATGCACGGACCGGCTTTCAGGACGGTGGCCGGAATCACGTCGCCGTTGGCGTCGAAAACCTGCGTCATGCCGAGCTTTTTGCCGAGAATTGCGCTGACCATTTTTGTCCTACGCCTTCACCGTGTGTTCTTTGCCGAAGGCCTTGATCTCGATGTCCACGCCCGAGGGCAGATCGAGCTTGGTAAGCGCCGCGATCGTGTCCGGCGTGGGCTCGAGGATATCCACCAGGCGCTTATGGGTGCGGATTTCGAACTGCTCGCGCGATTTCTTGTCGGTGTGCGGCGAGCGCAGCACTGTGTACTTGTTTTTCGCCGTCGGCAGAGGCACCGGACCCGCAACTTCCGCGCCGTTGCGCTTTGCCGTGGAGACGATCTCCGCCGCCGCCTGATCGAGCACGCGGTGATCGTAAGCTTTCAGTCGGATTCTGATTTTTTCGTGTAGCATCGGTCCCCGCTTACTGGATCACTTCCGTTACCGACCCGGCGCCCACCGTGTGGCCGCCTTCCCGGATGGCGAACCGCAGCCCCTTCTCCATCGCGATGGGCGTGATCAGCTCGATCTCCAGGCTGACGTTGTCGCCCGGCATCACCATTTCGGTACCGGAAGGCAGCGTCGCCACCCCCGTCACGTCCGTCGTCCGGAAGTAGAACTGCGGACGGTATCCGTTGAAGAACGGCGTATGCCGCCCGCCCTCTTCTTTCGTCAGAATGTACGTCTCCGCCTTGAACTTCGTGTGCGGCGTGATCGATCCCGGCTTCGCCAGCACCATGCCGCGCTCCACGTCGTCCTTTTCCGTACCGCGCAGCAGCACCCCGATGTTGTCGCCCGCCTGCCCTTCATCGAGCAGCTTCTTGAACATTTCGACCCCGGTCACAACCCGCTTGAAGCTCTCCGGCCGCAGCCCCACGATCTCGATTTCTTCCTGCACCTTCACCTTGCCGCGCTCCACGCGTCCCGTCACCACCGTGCCGCGCCCCGAGATCGAAAAAATGTCTTCCACCGGCATCAGGAACGGCTTGTCGATCTGCCGCTCCGGCATCGGAATGTACGTGTCCACCGCCTCCATCAACGCGTCGACCGACTTCTCCCACTCCGCATCGCCTTCCAGCGCCTT
>JASHQD010000403.1 GCA_030037755.1 Terriglobia bacterium | reverse complement strand
ATGGCCAATTCCTTTTGCCGCGACACGCTGCGCACCAGGAGCAGGTTGGCGAGGTTGGCGCACGCCAACAGCAAGACCACCGCCGCCAGGCCCAGCAGAATCGGCAGAAGCTTGGAGAAGAAAGCGTTGGCGCCGTTGGGAGCCCTCCAGAGCGGGTAGAGCATAATCTGGTTCGCGCCTTTGTGCGAATCGGGATACTGCCGCGCGATCTCCTGGAAGAGCGTGGTCAATTCCGCTTGCGCTTGCTGGCGGCTTACGCCAGGACGAAGCCGGCCGAGCGCCTGCAGCCAGGTATCGTCGCGCATCACCAGCCGGTCAGCGCCCGGCATCAGTTGTGGCGCCATCATGATCGGTACCCAGAGTTCGGCGCGAAGCCCGGTGTAGCTGCCCTGAAAAGCCGGTGGAGCCACGCCGACGATCTTGTAAGGGCGCGTGTTGATCTGCATCGTCTGGCCCACGACGGACCGATCGCCCCCGAATCTGTTCTGCCAGAGACGGTAGCCGAGGACCGCCACCGGCGCTCCATTTTCGACGTTGTCGTCGGCCGGCAGGAAGCCGCGCCCGAGAGCGGGCTTTACGCCCAGTACATCAAAATAGTTGGCCGTGACCAACATTCCCCAAATCTGCTCCGGCTTGCCTTTCCCCGTCAGGCTCAGCGGGCCGAGGGCGAAGCCGGTCACGCCGGTGAAACTGTGGCTGCGCTCGCCGAGATCCACCAGATCGGGATAGGCGTGCGAGCTGGCGCGGCCCCGGGTGATCGCTACCACAGCGCCCGAATCCGAGATTCCGGGAATAGGATTGAGCAGCGTGGCATTCGTCCAACTGAATACCGTGCTGTTGGCGCCAATCCCAAGCGCCAAGGTCAGGGCTGCGATTACGCTGAAGGCGAGATCCTTGCGCAGCATGCGCAGACCAAACCGGACATCTTGCGACAGGCTTTCAAGCATGGGGCAACCTCCGGCGGCCTTCGCATCGTGCGGACCACCTGTCAGGCTTACGAAACCCGCCTCAACCAAGTTCCGTGGCGAACCTGAGGCGATAACTCCACGGCGACGACCTTGTTCGCCTGCCACGCCGCCTCTTATAATTTCAGCTCCATGCGCGTCATTCTCGCTTCCGGATCGCCGCGCCGCCAGGAAATTCTGCGCAATGCGGGCTTTGATTTCGACGTGCGGCCGAGCTCGGTCAACGAAGACCCGTTGCCCGGCGAGTCGCCGGAAGCGATGGTCGCGCGCCTGGCACAGGAGAAGGCACTCGCGACCGCGGCTGCGGTCCCTCGCGGAAGTATCGTGCTCGGCGCCGACACGACCGTGCTGGTGGACGGCGAGATGCTGGCCAAGCCGATCGACGCCGCCGACGCGGCCCGCATGCTCCGTCTGCTCTCCGGCCGTACGCACAGCGTGCTGACAGGCGTCTGCATCGTGGAAGCTCCGGATCGCGTCGCTGCCTCCGGGTGCGAACGCACCGAGGTCCGGTTTCGCGAACTCAGCGACGCCGAGATTCGCGATTACGTGGCGAGCGGCGAGCCTTTCGATAAAGCCGGCGCCTACGCGATCCAGGGTCGCGCCTCGCGATTCGTCACCCGCATCGAGGGCTGCTACTTCAACATCGTGGGGTTGCCCGTGGCTCTGGTCGACCGTCTGCTCTCGTCTCTTGATGAGGATCGTAACTCGCGAGCTAGAGGATGATCCGCGCATCGCCGTCGCGCCGCGTCACGCGCTGGCGATCGAAATACTCCAGCAGCGGTATGGCGTACTTGCGCGTAACGCCCGTGATCTCCTTGAACGCCGCCACATCCAGCCGATTGCTTCGCTTCTTGCGCTCGGCGAGCAACGATCGCAGCCGGTCGATGGCCGCGCAATGAAACAGCAGCCCTTCGCTGACCTTCACCAGCGTCTTTTCGCGCACCAGGATTTGCAGGATTTTCTCGGCGCGCGCGCGATCCACCTGCAGCTTGCCCAGAACCTCCGCTGCCGGCGGGACGGTGAGACCCGCCTGCTCGAACGCCCGGCTGATGCTCTCCTTGGCCGCGGATTCCTGCTCGCTCAGCCGCACTTCGCGTCCGGCGAGCCGCACGCTGTCGCCGTCCGCCGCCAGCTTGCCCTGTGAGATGAGGGCCTGAAGGGCGGCGCTGAATAGAAGCAATGACGGCGCCGTTGCGGTGTCGCGCGCCCTGGCTCCCTTCACGGGCGCCGCGAGGCGTCCGCGCAGGTCTTCGCGGGCGATGCCACGCATCAGAGGATTCGCGGCGTGAAAAGCCTCGACAGCAGCAAGAATATTGGCAGTGACGGCGGCGAATCGCTCCGGCGAGATAAGCTGCGCCGGGGGTTGACCGGCAATAATCATCCGGGCGTCACTCACCAACGACTGGGCGCGGCGCAGCACCTGGTCGGGAAACCAGCCCAGGCGCGCGGCCAACTCTGGAATCGCCCTTTCCCCCTCTTCGCGGACGAACAACGCCAGGCGCCCGCCCGGGTCCGATTGTTCAAGCTTCTCGAGAAACGCCGTCACGGACGCGTCGCCCGCGCGATGCTTGCGCGGTCGATTATCGAGAACAGCGCCGCCACCGATGGTCGTGACCGGCGAGAATTGCCGGATGATGAAGCGATCGCCGGGCAGGAAGAGTCCGGGCGCAGAAAGCCGAAGCTGGGCGCGGGCGCGCGTGCCAGGCTTTATCTCCCGGCCTTCGAGAAGGACGATCTCGGCCAGCATCTCGGCGGTACCGGCATGGAAGTGGACGCGGGCGCGATTCTTCAGGGGCCGCGCGGAGTGAAGCAGCGCCAGCGAGCAATCGAGCCGGTGGGTGGCCGCGAAGATGCCGGGGGATGCCAGCACCGCACCACGCGGGATATCGTCCGCGTCGATGCCTGTCAGATTCAGCGCCGTGCGCTGCCCCGCCATCGCCTGCTCCGCCGGCTCGTTGTGCACCTGAATGCCGCGCACGCGAACCCGCCGCGTGACGCTGTCTTCCGGCGAGAACAATTCCGCTTCGCTCTCTTTCGCGATCCGCCCTGCCGCGAGCGTCCCGGTCACCACGGTGCCGAAGCCGTGAATCACGAACGAGCGATCCACGGGCAGGCGAAAAGGCAGATCGGCAGCGCGCGGCTCCGCAGCCTGGCTCAAACGCTTCAACTCAGCGCGCAGTTCGTCGAGACCCTGGCCGGTCCGCGCGCTGACCGCGATCACGGGAGCGCCTTCCAGGAACGATCCGGAAACGAAGTCCCGCACTTCGAGGCGACCCGTCTCGAGCACGTCGTCATCCACCAGGTCGCGCTTCGTCAGCACGACCAGACCATGCTTCACGCCGAGCAATCTGCAGATCTCGAAGTGCTCGCGCGTCTGCGGCTTGATCGACTCATCCGCGGCGATCACCAGCATCACCAGATCGATGCCGCTCGCGCCCGCGAGCATGTTGCGCACGAAGCGCTCGTGGCCCGGCACGTCCACAAAGCCCACGCGCACGCCGTCGCCGAGATCGAGGTGTGCGAAGCCGAGGTCGATGGTGATGCCGCGCCGCTTCTCCTCGGCCAGCCGATCGGGATCGGTGCCGGTGAGCGCCAGCACCAGCGCCGACTTGCCGTGATCGATGTGACCCGCCGTGCCGGCGATGACGTCCTTCATCGCTTCATCGTAACCCGGATTCCTGTCCCGATATCCGCCGGCGCTTTGGTCGCCAGACGAATCCGTGCGCGTTGTCCGCTGGGCCCGGCAGGTTGAAATGTGGGCAAAAAGTGGTCTTTTTTTGCAGCAAAATCGGGGCTAAAATCTCACGCGGAAGCGCGGCCATTCCGGCTCTAACTCCTTCTCCCGCTTCAGTTTACGAGATCGGGTTCGTTTCTGAAAAATCCCGGGACTCGGAGGCGTAAAAATGGGCCTAACTCCAATTTCGTCCGACGGATACGGCGGTGGGTTCATTGCACTTAAAGATCCTAACGCGTTTTTTGCGCTTTTCCCCGCCTCAACGAAGCTGCTGAGACGAGCCTCGATGGCGTCGCGCAGTTTGACGGCGCTGTTCGGCTGTCCGGCCGGAAGTGGAACTCGAGCGTGGGGTACTCGGGCACGCTGCGCGCGCACCCCTGCGGGGCTCGGAGGTTTCCCGCCCCGCGCCTGGGACAAGCGCGCTACAGGGGCGGAGTTTGAGCGACGACGGTAGTTCGAGGTCAGCGCGGCCACAGGACGACCTTGGCGCAAACCGGGGATTTGCGGGGTACGACTCCTTTATGTACCATCTGATTAGAAATGTCAACAGAAAAGAGGCTCGTTAGCTTGCCCAGGTGCCGGGGTGGCCTGCCTCGAGAAGAACCGTCAGGAGCCAGAATGCGGCTTGACGAGGAGACGCGTCAGCACCGCGCAGGCTGGCAAAACTCAGGGCGCTTCGGCCGTGTTATCCGGCGGCTTGAGGTTCAGGATGATCCGAAACCACCAGTTGGGCTGGTAATCGATCTGGACCGGGGCGCCGCGCAGGCTGCCTGCTGTTCCCAGCAGCAGGGTAAAGTAGGTTTTCCTTCCGGTGGCTTGATTGAGGACGTGAAACCGCGCCTCCCTGAGGCCGCGGTAGGTGTGCTTGACCTTCTGCTTGCTTTCCGAAAGCGTAAAGTCAACCGTCTTTTCGGCTATCGCCCGCGAACTATCGAGGGTGAGCATGTATTCCTTCGAGTTGTACAGGTAGCAGAGCGAGGCGGGAAGCTTGGCGTTGTCCAATGCCTCATTCGCCAGGTCCTGGACCGTGGAGAGGAAACCGTTGCTGCGGCCGCAAGCTGCCTTGCCTCCCTCGAGATCGTGGAACTTGCGGTCGGCGCCGCTCTCAATCTCCTGCAGCACCGTGTTCTCCGCCGGCTCGAGTTCGCGATAATCGAAGTCGCGATCGGAGTAGAACGGCACCGTCGTGGAAACGGCGCTGCCCGGATCGACGCGGCTGATGATGGCCTCGAACCGGTGCTGTCCCTGCTCTTTTTCCTTCGAGAGCTCCTGCTGCATGGCACCGGCCGAATCCGCTTGCGACGACTTCATGAATCCGAAAAAGGCACTCGACTGAACGGCGCCGCCGGGGTCGCGCTTCGCCACTTCCGTGGCTGCTCCCCAGCGATTGATGCCACGCGCTTTGACAGGATCGGAACCGAAGAGCAGCCGAATAATCTCGAGGCTGGGGTCGCCGGCGGCTTCGCCCACCTTGACATAGCCGCCGCCCATGTCTTCCTTCGCGATCCAGAAGACCAGCATGCGGATATTGACCGTCAGCTCGTAGTCGTGCTCGGCGTCGAAGCGCGGTGGCGCATTCAACCAGCGCAAGGCTTCAGCAAATCGGGGCGTGCTCCCGGCCGGGCTCGATACGGGCTGGCTCGCCTGCGCCACGGTTGGCGCACAAATCGCGAGCGCCAGAGTGAGAGCCCTCATCAAGCTGCGGAAATTATCCATTGATCGCACATGTTGCAGGATATCGCGGTTTTCGTAAAATTCCGAAGAAAAGCACGTTAAATCAAGGTGGAAGCGTACACCTGAACCGATGCAT